>NZ_CEXLVS010000127.1:0-11870 GCF_982684285.1 Salinicola sp.
GCAGGCGCGGCTTGAGGGCGTCGCGGGGCTGGCTCATGACTGGCCCCCCCGAGTCCCGCTGTCGTCCCGAGTCCCGCCGCCGTTCTGCAGGGCGTCGACGCCGTGCTGGGCGGCGAGACCGCTGAGCGCATCCTCGTCACTGTCGGTCTCGGTGTCGTCGCCACGCAGCTTGAGCATCAGGTAGTCGCACAGCTTGGCCAGCGTGCCGGCCTCGCTGAGCACCATCACCGGCACCTGGATGCCGAGCCGGGCTTCCAGCGCGGTGACGAGCTCGACACCCATCAGCGAGTCGAAGCCCATGTCGTAGACGGACTTGTGGATATCGATCTTCTCCTCGTCGATCAGCAGGATCTTGGCGAGCTCCTTGCTGAGGACTTCTATCAGGGTCGTGTGGAGCGCTTCCGGTGACAGGCTGGCCAGCAGTTTCTGCAGGTCATCGTCTCCCTCCTGGCCGCCGTCGTCCTTGGCGGTGCGGGCGATCTCCCGGTAGCGCGGCGCCTCCGCCGTGGGCAGGAAGCGAGCCAGCGCCCGCCAGTCGAGCTCCAGCACGCCGAGCGAGGCCACATCGGCCACCAGCATCCGTTCGAGTACCGCCAGCGCGTCGCTGGAGGTCAACGCCTGGCCGCCGAGACGCTCCTGCAGGCTGTCGCGGGTCTGGGTGTTGCGCGCCAGGAAGCCGACGTCCTCGATCGCGCCCCAGCGCACCACCGTGGCCGGGCGGCCGTTGGCGCGACGGTTGGCGGTGAACGCTTCCAGCCAGTGGTTGGCGGCCACGTAGCTGGCCTGGCCGGGGTTGCCGAACAGGGTGGTGGCCGAGGAGTAGACGACGAAGAAGTCGAGCGTGTCGTTCGCCGTCAGCGAGTCCAGGTGTCGGGCGCCCTCGAGCTTCGGCGCCATCGCCTGGCGGATGCGTGATTCGTCGAGATTGCGGATCAGACCGTCGTCGATGACGGTGGCGGCATGCACGATGCCGCGGATCGGGCCGAGGCCCTCACGCGCTTCGTCCAGGACCCGCTCGAGCGCCGCGATATCGGTCACGTCGCAGGCGCGGGCGGCGACCGTCGCGCCGAGCGCTTCCAGCCGCTCGATGCCGGCCTCGGCTTCCTCGGTGACGGCGCCGCGACGGCTCAGCAGCAGCAGCCGGCGCGCGCCCTTGGCGGCCAGCCATTCGGCGGTGGCGAGGCCGAAGCCGCCGAGCCCGCCAGTCACCACGTAGGTACCCGCCGCATCCAGCGTCAGCGGAACATCCCTGGCCGGCGCGGGTGCCATGGTCGGCGGTCGCTCGTAGGTGACGACGACCTTGCCGATCTGGCGCGCCTGCTGCATGTAGCGGAAGGCCTCGACCACGCGATCGCTGCCGAAGGCGATGTAGGGCAGCGGTGCCAGCGTGCCGTCGGCGAACAGGGTCATCATCTCGCTGAACAGTTCGCCGGTGAGCTCGGGCAGTTCGCTCATCAGCTGGTCGGAGTCGACCCCGAAGTAGCTCAGGTTGTTGCGGAACGGGCGCAGGCCGACCTTGGTGTTCTCGTAGAAGTCGCGCTTGCCGAGTTCGACGAAGCGGCCGAACGGCTTGAGGACCCGCAGGTTCTGGTTGATCGCCTCACCGGCCAGCGAATTGAGCACCACGTCGACACCGTCGATGCCGAGGCGCTGGCCGCTGCCGTCGTCTCCCGACGCCTGGCGTTCGGCCGCGTTGTCGTGGAGGATCTCCTCGGCGAAGGTCAGGCTGCGTGAGTCGTAGATGCGGTCGACGCCCATCAGGCGCAGGAAGTCCTGTTTCTCCGGCGAGCCGACGGTGGCGTAGATCTCCGCGCCCAGCCAGCGTCCGACCTGGATCGCGGCCAGGCCGACGCCGCCGGCCGCGCCATGGATCAGCAGCCGTTCGCCGGGCTGCACCCGGGCCAGGTGCTTGAGTGAGTAGTAGACGGTGAAGAAGGTCGTCGGGATCGTCGCCGCTGCGGCGTAGCCGATCTCGGCGGGGATCGGCGCCACCGCGTTGACGTCGGCGATCAGCCGGTCGCTGAAGCTCGCCGGGCCGAAGCCGACCACGGCATCGCCGGGGCGCAGCGAACCGTTCGGATCGCCGACGCTGACCACTTCCCCAGCGAACTCCAGGCCCAGCGTCGGTCCGGCGAAGCCGTTCTCGATCGCCTCGTCGGAGAGCAGGCCCAGCGCATACATCACATCGCGGAAGTTGAGACCGGTGGCCTTGACCGCGATCTCGACCTGGCCGGGCTGCGGCGCGGGCAGATCGTGGGGCTGCCAGCGCAGGTGACGCAGTTGCCCCGGCAGCTCGAAGCCCAGGCTGACGGCGCGATCGCGTTCGGGCTGCTCGCCGCCGGAGCGGGTGCCCGGTGCCGGTGCCAGGCCGAGGCGGGGAACCCAGCGCTGGCCGTCGGCGTCGAGCACGATCTCGGTCTCCGCATCCGGCACGCTGAGCTCGAACAGCAGCGCATCCAGCAGTTCGCTGGACAGCGAATCGCGGCTCGACAGCGGCAGATCCAGCAGCCGAACCTGGCGGCTACCGGCCTCGTTCTGCAGCGAACGGCCGAAGCCCCAAAGCGCTGCGTCTTCGGGCAGCTTGAACCGCTGCGCTGCGTCTTCGGGCAGCCCGGAGAGATCAGCCGACGTAGAACCGTTCGAGGCGGCTTCGGGCAGGGTAGAAAAATGCGCGCCCACGCCGAGCGTGAGCCACCACAGCGCGGCGTCGCTCTCCATCGACTCCAGCGTCTGCAGCCACTGGGCGGCCAGTACGCAGCGATCCTCGGCCGCGCTGGCCAGGCCGCGCAGGTCGACGATCTGGCTCGGGCGGAAGGACTCCAGCGCCAGCGGCAGCAGTTCGCCGGGCGTCAGCTCGCTGCCGGCCAGATGGTGGACGGCCTGGCCCAGCGTCTCGAAGCGGGTGACGAGCTTCGAGGCCAGCCATTGGGCGCTGTCGTCGCTGATCACCAGCCACTGCTCGGCATCATGGGCCAAGTCGTCACGGGCGGTGTCGGGTTCCGTCTCCGCCGTGGCGGAAGTCAACGGTGCCTGGGCAGTCAGCAGCTGCAGGCCGCCCTGGTCGTTCTCCAGCGTGTGACGCTCGAGCTGACGGTAGCCGAGGGTCTCCAGTCGTTGACGGGTCGTCTCGAGATCGGCGGGGCGCGAATCGGGCGTCATCGCCAGTGACAGGAACGACTGCCAGTCGGTGTCGCCCAGCGCCAGCAGCGCGATCTGGGCGTCGTCCGCCAGTTGTCCCGGCAACCACTGCAGCAGCCGGTCGATCTCGTCCTGGGTCCCGTCCAGCGTGACCAGCGCGACATTGGCACCGATCGCCGGAGTGGCGGCGTCGATCGTCAGCAGGTCGACCCTGGGATCGTGCTCCGCCAGGGATTCGGCTTCATTGAGGGCGCTGTCGCGCAGGGCGACGAAGCGGTACTCGGCGCGATCGCCGCGCAATCCGCCCATCAGCCGCTCGCCGAGCTGCGGGCGCAGCGCCGAGGCTTCGAGCATCACCAGCCGCTGGTGAGGCGGCAGCAGCTCGAGCGACATGGCGTACTGGGCCAGCCAGGTATCGGCCAGGGCGTGCCAACCGCGCTCGCCGACGGCGGCCTGTACCAGGCGCGTCAGGCGGGGAGCGTCCAGGCCCAGCGTGGCGACGTCGAGACGCTCCTCGAGCCAGTCGGCCAGATGCAGGCCGAAACGGCCGATGCTGTGGGTCAGCGCGGCGTAGTCCGGGTAGTCCCGGATCAGCAGGTTCCAGACCGTGGCCGCGTCGATCTCCGGCGCTTCCTGCAGCTGCCAGCCGGCCGGCGTCTCGGTGACGATGCCGATGGCCAGCGCCAGATCGACCAGCGCCTGGCGACGCTTTCGGACCTCGCTCGCGCCGGCATCGAAATGGCCCGCCAGCAATTGTCCGTCGCTGTCGGCATGGCTGCGCAGTGCCTCGTCGACGAACGCCGAGACCAGGGTCTCCAGCAGCGGTTCGACCTCGTCGCCGTAGCGGCTGCCGGTCACGCTGCGGTAGTTGTCGGTCAGTTGCGCCAGGGCCAGCTCGGCGGTGGCGTCGTCCAGCGGCAGCGCGGCCGCTTCACGCGGCGCCGGCACCAGGCGATGGTCGAGATAGCTGAGTCGATGCTGCACCGCGTGACGCAGGCGGGCGGCCTTGAAACGGGCGCCTTCGACCACCGCCACGGCATTGCCGGTGGCATCGAACAGCGCCACGTCGGCACACAGCGAGTGCGGTGCGCGGCTGGTCAGGCGCACTTCCATCCAGGCCGGCGGCGCGGCATCGACCTGCAGTTGCAGCCGTTCCAGGCGCACGGGCACGAAGGCCAGTCCGCCTGCCTTGGCGAGCTCGTCGGCCAGCAGCGGGATGAACAGCTGGAAGGCGCTGTCGAGGATGCCCGGCGCCAGCAGGCAGTCGCGCTGGTCCTCGGCGATGGCGGCGGGCAGATCGATGCGCCCCAGCGCCCGGTCGCCCTCGACCCAGACTTCGCTGATCGCCTGGAAGCCCGGCCCGTACTCGAGTCCGACATGAGCGGCCATGGCCAGATGCTGCTCCCGGGTGACGTCCGCCGGCCGGTCGGGCAGCGGCGTGCCGCGGCGGGTCAGCAGCAGGCCGCGGGTCTGGGCCGTGATCCGGGCCCGGGCGTTGAGCGTCCAGGCATCCTCGCTGGCCGGCTCGCGGGTCTTCATGGTCAGGGTGCCGTCGGCATCCTGGATCTCCAGTTGCAGCTTCTTGCCGTGGGCGGCGTCGAGCAGCAGCGGGCTGAGAATTTCCAGCGCCTCGATATCGAGCACCGGCGATGCCTTGGCGGCCGCCGCCGCGGCAAGGGCCAGTTCGGCAAAGCCAGCACCCGGGAATACGGTGGCGTCGCCGACGCGGTGATCGGCCAGCCAGGGCAGGCGGCGGGTATCGAGCTGGCGCTCCCACGCCATCCCCTGGCGTGCCAGGCGATACCCCAGCAGCGGGTGTTCGTAGTGGCGGCCCATCAGGCCCTGGGAGTCACCGGTGGCCTTGACCCAGTAGCGCTCGCGCTGCCACGGATAGCGCGGCAGGTCGACGAAACGACCGCTGACCGGGAACCACGCCTCGGCGGAGACGGCACCGCTGACCAGCAGCGCGGCGAGGCTGGCTTCCATGGCGGTGGCGCCGTCGTGATCGCGACTCAGCGTGCCGATGACGCTGCCGTTGACCGACTGGGCGGAGAAGGCGTCGCTCAGGTAGCGGCGCAGGATCGGCTGGGCGCCGATCTCGACGAAGGCGCGCGCCCCCGCTTCGATCAACGAATCGACCGCCGGTGCGAACTGCACCGGTTCGCGGATGTTGAGCCACCAGTACTCGGCGCCCAGTTCACGGCCGTCCAGCCGCTTGCCGGCCACGGTCGAGATGAACGGTATCCGGGAAGCGGAGGGCTTCAGGTGCGAGAGGGCGTCGATGACCTCCTGGCGGATCGGGTCCATGGCCGGACTGTGGAAGGCGTAGTCCAGCGCCAGGCGCTTGGCGAAGATCCGCTCGGCGGAAAGCGCCGCTTCCAGGCGTTCCAGCGCATCCGCGGGGCCGGCCAGGGTGACGCCCTTGGGGCCGTTGATGCCGGCGATCACGATCGCCGAGTGAGCGGGGTCTTCCAGCCAGCGCTGCATGGCTTCGGCGCCGAGGCCGACGGCGGTCATCTCGCCACTGCCACGGGTGCGGCCCTGGCCGGCACTGCGGTAGTAGATGACGCTGACGGCGTCGGCCAGGCTGAGCGCGCCGCAGGCCCAGGCCGCGGCGACTTCGCCCACGCTGTGGCCGGTGACGGCGGCGGGGCGCACGCCTTCGGACTCGAGCAGCCGGGTCACGCCGACCTGCAGTGCGAACAGCGCGGGCTGGGCGATCTCGGTGAGGGCGAGGCGATCGACCCCCTTCGCGGCCTCGTGCTGGTTGGTGCCATCGAGCTCGGCACGCAGCGAGAAGTCGGCGTGTTTCGCGAACAGGGCGTCGACCTCGTCGACGGCAGCGGCGAAGACCGGCGACTCCTGCAGCAGCGTGCGGCCCATCGCCGTCCACTGGCAACCGTTGCCGTCGTAGACGAACACCGGGCCGTAACCGGTATCGACGCGCTCGCCGAGGGCGGCGCCGGGCACGCTTTCGGCGGCGGCCAGCGCGTCCAGGCGGGTGATCGCGTCGGCGGCGTTGTCGCTCAGCAGCACCGCGGCGTGGGGATGCCGTTCGCGACGGAAGGCGAGGCTGTAGGCGGTGTCGTAGAGCGAGACGTCGCCGGCCGTGAGGTTGTCGCTGAGGCGTGCGGCGAACTCGCGCAGCGCTTCCGGACTACGGGCACTCAGGCACAGCGGCAGGCGCCGCGCCGGTGCCTCGACGCGCTCGGCCGGGGGCGTTTCCGGCGGCGACTGCAGGATGACGTGGGCATTGGCGCCACCGAAACCGAACGAGTTGATGCCGATGGTGAGTTGACCCTCGGCCTTCAGCTTGCGCGGCTTGTCGACGATGTCGAGGTTCCAGCCCTTGAGGTCGATGCGCGGATTGACCTTGCGAATGCCGATGGTGGCGGGGACTTCGCGCTCGCGCAGCGCATAGAGCGCCTTGGCGAGACCGGCGATGCCGGAGGCGGTCTCCAGGTGGCCGAGGTTGCTCTTGACCGAGCCGATCGGCAACGGCGTCCGGCGCTTCTGGCCGATCGCCGCGCCGATGGCGCGGGTCTCCAGCGGGTCACCGACGGCGGTACCGGTGCCGTGGGCCTCGAGATAGTCGAGGTCGTCCGGCGTCAGCCCGGCACGCGCCAGGGTCTGGGTCATCAGCGCGACCTGAGCGTCGGGATTGGGGACCGTCAGTCCCTTCTTGAAACCGTCGGTGTTGACGCCACTGCCGGCGACCACGGCCAGAATGCGATCGCCATCCTCGAGCGCCTTGTCGTAATCCTTGAGCAGGAAGACCCCGCCGCCCTCGGAGCGCACGTAGCCGTCGCCGGACTCGTCGAACACCTGGCAGCGTCCGGTGGGCGAGAGCATGCTCGCCTTGGAGAAGATGATGAAGCCGAACGGATGCAGGTGCAGGCTGATGCCGCCGGCCAGCGCGATCTCGGTCTCGCCGCTGCGGATCGACTGGCACGCCTGGTGGAAGGCCACCAGCGAGGAGGAGCAGGCGGTATCCATCGACATGCTCGGGCCGTGCAGGTCGAACACGTAGGAGATGCGGTTCGAGGCGATGCTCGAGGTGTTGCCGGTCGCCGTCGAGGTGTCGATCGCCGACATGTCGTCGGCCATGCGGTAGGAGTAGTCGAGGCTGGCGATGCCGAGGAACACGCCGCACTGGCTGCCGCGCAGTGTCTGCGCGGGAATGCCGGCGTCCTCCATGGCTTCCCAGGTCATCTCCAGCAGGATCCGCTGCTGCGGATCCATCTGGGCGGCTTCCCGCGGCGAGATGCCGAAGAAACCGGCGTCGAAGCCGGAGATGTCGCCGAGGCTGCCGGCGGCGAAGGTGTAGCTGGTGCCGGGGTGCTGCTTGTCCGGGTGGCGATAGGCTTCCAGGCCCCAACGGTCGTCTGCGACCGTGGTGACGAGGTCTTCGCCGGTCTTGAGCGCTTGCCAGAAACGTTGTGATGTCGGAGCGCTCGGGAACCGGTGAGCCGCGCCGATGATGGCAACGCGTTTGGTCATTGGGACTCCTTGCTTCGTAGCACTGGCTACGCCTTTCTCAATTCGCACCGCGCTTTCCAGCGTGGTCGATAATCCTGTCGTAGATTGTTGTTCCCAGCTTATCGGCTGGGAGCGTCATCCGCACGTTATCCCCCGAACGGGGCGCGGTCCGCCAGATGAAATAGTTCGTGAAACCATCCGGCTCGCCGTGCCGTGCGTAGACTTTCGGCATGATCGGCACGTGATCTCCGTAAAAGCCCAGAATGCCCGGCCGTCCGCCCTGGTCAAGAGAGTCCCTGAGTCGTTCCAGCATACTATCGGTGTTGCGTAGATGCCTCAGGTAAACCGTCAGCTCTTCGCAACCGTCGGTAACGCCGCCCTCGACCCAGCGCTCGGCGACGCTCGGGTCCGCCGTCTCCAGGTGGAGCGGGCCGTGATTCTCCATGCTGATCACGAAAATGAACAGCGGTTTCTCGTCGGCCGCCGCCAGCCGCTTTTGTACCCGCTCCGCCAGCGCGAGATCGCCGGTGTACTGGCCGTCGCGCTCGGCGATGTCGAAGTCGGCGATGTCCACGAAGGTATCGAAGCCCAGGTTGGGGTAGACCCTGTCGCGCAGGTAGAAGCTGGCGGGATAGGGGTGGATGCAGACCGTCCGGTAGCCCAGGCGCTTGAGTGCGCCGGCCAGGTTGTTGACCGGCAGCGTCGACAGCTGGTGGTAGGGGTTGAAGCGATGCACGCCGAGACGGGAGGGCGTGAAGCCGGTCAGTACCGCACACTCCGTGCGCACGGTGTTGGCGCCCCAGGCAGGCACCTCGAAACGGCCGGCCTGCAGCGCTTCGGCCACCAGCGCGTCGTAGCTGCCGAGCAGCTCGCGGCGAATGGCCGGATGCCAGTCGCGGGGGTCGAAGAACGACTCGCTCTGGACCAGCACCACGTTCGGCAGCGTGGCGGGGTCGATCTCCTCCGGTTCGAGACCGGCGGGCGGGGCGAAGGCGCCGTCGTTGTCCTGGCGGTCGATGGGCAGCCGGGTCAGGCGGCCGTAGGCCCATAGATAAGGGTAGAGCCCGAGCCGGACCAGGTCGTCGTTGGGCTCCAGCGTACAGGCGGGTAGCCGGGGCAACTGCCAGGCCAGCACCGCCGTGGCGGCGGCGACCAGCACCAGCGTGCCCAGCAGCGACCACGGCGCGTCGGCATGGCCGTAGAGCGAAGGCTCCAGCCAGAAGCCGATGGCGATGGCGATGGCGCCGGCCAGGCTGGCGGCGATGGTCAGGCCGATGCCGAAGAACGGGATATAGAGCCGGGGGTGGCGAACCGCGTCGACGAAGTATTCGAAGTCTTGGCACAGGAAGGGCTCGCGCAGCGAGGTCGACTTGGTGTTGTTGACCTGGATGATCACCATCTGCAGCGAGGCGGCGATCACCAGCGCGAACCAGGGGCGCTGCACCACCAGCAGCCAGAACGCGAAATGGAGGGTGGCGGAGGCCAGATGAACGGCCATCGCCGCCGGCGGCCGTTGCCATAGCGGCTGGGGACGCGGCTTGAGCAGCAGTTCGAACAGGCTGGTGACGACCAGCGAGATCAGCGTGGCCCAGAACCCGTTCCAGAATCCATGAGTCATCGCTGCGCTCCGTCGCCATGGCCGGCGTCATAGCCGAACCCTTTGAGCAGGCGTTGCGATATCGCGGCCGGCAGTACCGCCAGCCACCAGCAGCCGAAGTCGAGCGGAAAGGGAAAGCTGATCCGGGCGCGGTTGCGCTCGATGCCGCGGGCGATGACCCGGGCGGCGCGCTCGGGTTGCCACAGGAATGGCTTGGGCCCGGGCATCTCGTGGCACATCTTCGAACTGACGTAGCCCGGCATGACCACGGTGACGCCGACGCCGCGGGACGCCAGCCAGCCGCGCAGCGCTTCGCCGTAGGCCTTGACCCCGGCCTTGCTGGCGCTGTAGCTGGGCGTCACCGGCAGGCCGTGATAGGCGGCAAGCGAGCTCATCAGTACCAGCTGGCCGTGTCCCGCCGCGCGCATGCGCTTGCCGAGGAAGTTGCCCATTGCCATCGGTACGCGCAGGTTGATGTCGAGCAGGCGGCTGGCGTCTTCCCACGCTTCGCCGCTGGCGTCTTCGCCGATGTCGATGTTCATGCCGGCGTTGACGATGACGATGTCCGGCGGCGCGGGGGTGCACAGCGAATCCAGCCACGCGAACAGGGCGTCGTCGTCGCCCAGGTCGACCTGGCTGTATTCGACGTCGGCGCCGGATTCGCGACAGGCGGCCGTCACCGATTCGAGCACCTCGCGCTGGCGGCCGTGCAGCACCAGCCGGTTGCCGGGCCTGGCGTAGACGGCGGCCAGTGCCTGTCCGATGGCTCCGGTGGCGCCGGTAATGACGATTCGAGTCATGACGCGATCTCATCCATGAGTTGTTGCAGCGGCGAGCGATCCCGCTGCAGCGCCTGAAGGGCGTTTTCCGAGGCTAGCTCGATCCCGGGGCGGCAGTAAAATCCGCCGTTGATCTGGACCGTCTGGGCAACGGTTCGTCGATAGGCCCGGAACAGTTCCGCTTCCGGGGCGGGCGTATTGTGCCAGAAATCGTCCAGCGTGCCTTGATGGGTCAGGCCCGCCATGTCGTAGATCGGCGAGGCCAGCGTGTGGGTCGGGCAGCCGAAGCCCAGCGAGACGTTGCCGGCGGTGCTGTTGACCGTGACCAGGCCGCTGGCGTGCTTGAGCAGCGCCTCGAGGCTCCCCCCTTCGAGATAGACCAGGCGGTCGCCCAGGTCGTACTCGTGGGTCAGCACCTTGATCAGCCGCGCGTACTGGGCCAGGCCCATGTCGAGCGGGTGGTTCTTGATCACCAGCAGCGCATCCCGTGGGGCGTGGTAGGCGAAGGACGCGGCCACCTTCCCGATCACCTCCTGCATGTTCTTGTAGTCCGAGTGGTAGCGGATCTGGGCATCGCTCTTCAGTTGCAGCGGCAGCAGATAGAACGGACGCCCCGAACCCATCAGCGCTTCGATGCGCTCCTTGTCCCGGCGTTTCAGGTAGGGCATGCGAATCTTGCGCAGCACGAAGCCGGCGTACTCCACGGGAGCGGTGACCAGGGCGTGGTTGCGATAGTGGGGGTGCAGGAACGGGTTGGCGACGCCAGCCAGGTGGTAGAGCACGTCGTGGCGCGCGCGCATGTGGAACTGGTTGGGAAAGGCCTGGGGGCGACCGGCGCTGGGCAGGCGCTCGCCGGCGGCGCGATACCAGTCGGGATCCCGGGGCAGCAGCGAGTGGGCATTCACGCCCTCGCGCTCCAGCGTCACCCAGAAGGGGCGAAAGTAGCCCTCCTCGAACACGTGGTTGCGGATGCCGCGACGACGGGCTGCCAGAATGGCGCGTCGATGAACCGGACGGCGGTCGCCGAACACGATCTGGTCGGTGATCTCGTGGCGGTCCCAGATGCCGGAGAGGTACTCGGGGATGTCCTTGGCCTGGCCGCGGTAGGCATAGGTGTTTTTCTGCCGCCAGTAGACGCTGTCGCCGACGGTGAAGTTGACCTTGATGACCGTGTGTCCGGCCTCGCGCAGCCGCGCGCCCAGCCGGTCGAAAAAAGGTGAGCAGACACCCTGTAACAGAAGAAAGTGTTTGCGTGTCGTGCTCAAGTCATTGCCTTTTGGAGAACAGATTGCGGTATAGCCGGTAGAGGCGGACTCGGAGCGGCAATCCCGATCGCCGGTCACGCTGCTGCTGCATCAACTCGACCGCGGTGTCGGCGTTGCAGAACTCGCCGGTGACCGGGTCGACGTAGGTCGGATACAGCAGCAGGGCGCCTGCGATCAGGGCATCGAGGGTTAGCTGTCGCTGACGCCGCGGGGAGGATAACCGATCGCGGGTCAGTCCCCAACCGGCATAGAAAGGCAGGCCGTAGGTATGCACCTCCACGCCGCGCATCAGGCCCTCGAAGCCGGTCAGCGAGCACATGGTATGGATCTCGTCGGCCAGCTCGATCAGGTCGATGATGTCGCAGTCGACCAGCTCGAGGTCGTAGAGCCCCCGCGCCGTCTTGTCGAGCAGACCGACCCGGGCGCCCGAGCCCACGTCGGGGTGCGGCTTGTAGATGACGAAGGCGTCGGGCCGGTTGTGCCTGACGGCCTCGAGCAGCGCCTGGTTGGTCTTGATCTCGGGGGAGCCGTAGGCGATCGAGGCGTCGCTCTCGACCTGGCCGGGCACCAGCACGACCGGCCGTGAACCGATCGCGTCCACCGGCAGCGAGG
>NZ_CEXLVS010000128.1:0-11712 GCF_982684285.1 Salinicola sp.
CCTGCCTGACCGATCCCATCGACGATCTCGACGGCCTGTTCCTCGAGCGCCGTCCGAGCTTCGACTGGCACCCCGGGCTGCTGCTCGAGGACGCCACCCTGCAGACGCCCTTCATGGCCGACCTGGTCACCCTGGCCGACCCGACCAGCCGTTTCAGTTTTCTCAACTATCTGAAATCCCAGGGGCGACTCTACAACTTCTACATACGCGAGGACTTCTTCCTGCTGCGCAGCGAGTACAACCGGTACTGCCAGTGGGTCACCACGCAGCTCGAGTCGCTGCGCTTCCATCGCGATGTCCAGAGCATCACCTACGACGACGCCGAGCAGTGCTATCGCATCCGCTGCCGCGATACTCGAAAGAACGAGAATCGCATCTACCGCGCCCGCCGGCTGGTGCTGGGCACCGGCAACGAGCCGATGATTCCGACGTGCTGCCAGCCGGTGGCGGAGCGCGTGGTGCACTCCTCCCGCTATCTCGATCACAAGGCCGCGCTGCAGGCGAAGTCGGCGATCACGATCGTCGGCAGCGGCCAGAGCGCCGCCGAGATCTATCTCGACCTGCTCGAGGAGATCGACACCCACGACTATACCCTGAGCTGGGTCACCCGCTCGCCGCGCTTCTTCCCGCTGGAGTACGGCAAGCTGACGCTCGAGATGACCTCGCCGGATTACATCGACTATTTCCACGCCCTGCCCGAGGCGACCCGGGACGAGCTGATGCGCCAGCAGAAGGGGCTCTACAAGGGCATCAATCTCGAGCTCATCAACACCATCTACGACCGCCTCTACACCAAGAGCCTGCAGGGCAAGGTGGATACCCACCTGCTGACCTGCGCCCAGCTCGAGAGCTGCCGCTTCGATGCCGCCCGTCGCCGTTTCGACCTGACCTTCACCCACACCGAGCAGGACCGGTGCTTCGAACACCAGACGGAGGGCGTGATCCTGGCCACCGGCTACGCGGCGCAGGCACCCGCCTTCCTCGCCCCGATCGAGGAGCGGATCCGCCGCGACGGCGCCGGGCGCTATGCGGTCAGCCGTTACTACGGCATCGGCATCGACGACGACATCTTCGTCCAGAACGCCGAGCTGCATACCCACGGCCTGGTCGCCCCCGATCTCGGCATGGCGTGCTACCGCAACGCCTGCATCATCCGCGAACTCGCCGGCCGCGAGGTCTATCCCGTGGAGCGCGGCTTCACCTTCCAGGACTTCGGCGCACCCGACGACCGCGTGTTCCAGCCGCAGCGAGCCACGGCATGACCGCTGTCCCGCGCCAGTTCGCCATTTCCGTTTGCCGTCAGGAGAGAGACGCATGAATCTACCGCAGAGCCGGCTGCCCGCCGCCACGGGCAGCGTGAGCGACCTCGAGACGAAGGCCTCGTCGCCCAGCAGCCTCTATTCGCCCGAGGTTCGCTTCCGTCGCGACTGGCCGGGCATCGGCACCCTCGCCCTTCGCCCCCTCGCGCTGGATCAGGATCTCGCGCTCGTGTTCGACTGGGTCAGCAGTGACCGCGCCCGTTTCTGGGGCATGAACGGCGACAGCCGGGATCAGGTCGCCGCCTTCTACTGGGACATGCAGCAGAGCGACGGCGCCCAGGCGTTCATCGGCCTCCATGACGGCCAGCCGGCATTTCTGGTCGAATGCTACGACCCCCGCCAGGATCCGGTCGGCGAGCAGTACGCCGTCCAGCCCGGCGACCGCGGCATGCACTTCCTGGTCGCGCCGAAAGCGCCGGCGGCCGCGCCGATCCACGGCTTCAGTCAGGCCGTGATCGATACCATCGTGGCTTTCCTGTTCAGCGATCCGGAGGCGCGCCGCATCGTCGTCGAACCGGACGTCACCAACGACAGGATCCACCCGCTCAACCGCCGGGCGGGATTCGTCTACGCGGGTGAGATCCGGCTGGCGGAGAAGACCGCCCGCCTGGGCTTCTGCACCCGTGAGCGATTCGAGTCGCTGCACGCCTCGCGGCGCCGCGACACCGCCACGGGCGAGGCCAGCGCCCATCTGCGGCCCGATCGCTGGCACCGCGCCAATCGCGACCTGTTGTGCAAGGCGATCAGCGAGTTCGCCCACGAGCGACTGCTGCAGCCGGTACCGGAAACCGAGATCGACGCCAACGGCTGGGCCGACTACGCCCTCGCCACCGATAGCGACGGCATTCGCTACCGGTTCCGCGCGCGCCGGATGGCGCTGGATCACTGGTGGATCGACGAGGATACGCTGGCCAAGACGCGCGACGGCGCCTCCCAACCGCTGGACGTGGCGCAGTTCCTGCTCGAGTGCCGGGCGCGCCTGGGCATCGATCCCGACAATCTGCCCACCTACCTGGAGGAGATCGCCAGCACCCTGGCCGGCATGGCCTACAAGTCAGGCCGTGACGTACCGCCGGCCGCCGAACTCGCGCTGGCCGACTTCCAGACCCTCGAGACGGCGATGAGCGAAGGTCACCCCTGTTTCGTCGCCAACAGCGGCCGGATCGGCTTCGATATCGAGGACTATCACCGCTACGCGCCGGAAGCCGGCGCCGCGATCCGTCCGCTGTGGCTGGCCGCCGCGCGCCACTGCACGGAGTACAGCGCCATCGAGGGCCTCGATGCCGAGACCCTGTTCGCCGAGGAGCTGGACGCCTCGGTACGGGAGCGTTTCGACGACCGGCTGCGGGGGCTCGGGCTCGATCCCGATGACTACCTGTTGATGCCGGTCCACCCATGGCAGTGGCGCCACAAGCTGGCGATCACCTTCGCCGGCGAAGTGGCCGAGCAGCGCCTGGTGCTGCTCGGCGAGGCGGACGACAATTACCGCGCCCAGCAGTCGATCCGGACCTGGTTCAACGTCTCGCGGCCCCAGCGCCGCTACGTCAAGTTCGCGCTATCGATCCTCAACATGGGCTTCATGCGCGGGCTGTCGCCTCACTACATGCGCGGCACGCCGGCCATCAATGCCTGGGTCGAGAACCTGGTCGCAAGCGATCCGGAACTGCAGGCGCAGGGGTTCAGCGTACTGCGTGAAGTTGCCACGCTGGGCTATCACCACGCCGGTTTCGAGGCCGCTACCGACAAGCAAAGTCCGTATCAGAAGATGCTGGCGTGCCTGTGGCGGGAGAGCCCCTATACCCGCATCGCGCCCCATCGGCGGCTGACGACCATGGCTGCGCTGCTGCACCGGGACGCCGATGGCGATGCGCTGTTGCCGGCGCTGATCGACGCCTCCGGCATCGGCGCACGCAGCTGGATCGAGCGCTATCTGGCGGCCTACATGACACCGCTGCTGCACTGTTTCTACGCCCATGACCTGGTGTTCATGCCCCACGGCGAGAACCTGATCCTGCAGCTCGAGGATCACGTGCCGGTCGGCGCGATCCTCAAGGATATCGGCGAGGAGACCGGCATCTTCGACAACGGCCAGTCGCTGCCGGAAGCGGCCCGCCGCATTGCGGTGGAGGTACCGGAGCACCTCAAGATCCTGTCGATCTTCACCGATCTGTTCGACTGCTTCTTCCGTTTCCTCGCCGAGATCCTGGTGGCCTCGAACCAGCTCCAGGAGGACGATTTCTGGCAGTTGGTGGCGTCGTGCGTGATCGACTACCAGCGGCGACACCCGCAATTCGCTGACAAGTTCGAACGCTTCGACCTGTTCGCGCCCGAGTTCACGCTGTCGTGCCTCAACCGTTTGCAGCTGCGCAACAACCGCCAGATGATCGACCTCGCCGATCCGTCGAAGAACCTGCAGTTCGCCGGTACGCTGGTCAATCCCATCGCCGCCTGCCGACCCACTCCCGCTGCCTCGGACAAAGGCAACGGCGAGCGCGAAGTGCGGGTGGCATCGACCTGAACCGCCCCAGGCGGACACGTTGCCACGGTCGGGCGCGCCTCACCGCGCCCGGCCTGCGACGGCTGCAATACGAGGGGTTGCCAGTAGGACTTATTGCCTACACTCTTTATTGCTAATGATTCTCATTTTTGCCATGATCGCGGCACTTCTTGTCGTCCTGCCCTCGGGGCCGCCATCATGCGCGAAGCAATGTTCGAATCCCTCTACCGTCAGCACCACCATGAGCTGCTCGGCTTTCTCGATCGCCAACTGGGTTCACGGGACCAGGCCGCCGATCTTTGCCATGACGCCTACCTGCGTCTGCTCGACGCCCCCGTGCGCCGGGTGCTCGACAATCCCCGCGCCTATCTCTTCCGTATCGCTCGCAATCTGCTGATCGACCATCGGCGCCGCCAGCATCCCGAACTGATCGCCATCGACGCGCTGGAGCCGGTACTGGTCTGTCCGCGCGTCTGCCCGGAGACCGATGCCTGCCAGCGACAGTGTGTCCATCAGCTCACGCGGACGTTGGGTGCACTACCGGCAAGGCTGCGCCAGGCACTGATCTGGCACCGGCTGGAAGGGTTGACGCAGCGCGAGATTGGCCAGCGCCTCGGCGTCTCGGAGCGCATGGCGGGGCGTTACATCGCCCAGGCGATGACCCGCTGCCAGGACGAGCTGGAGGCGCTGGACGGCGAGTCACGCCACTGATCGCCCGGCGATCGGCCAGTCAGCCTTCGACCGACCGATGGCCGGCTCGGTCGGGATACCACGCCATGCCGATGGCATGCGGCGCGGTGGGCTCGAAACCGAACTGGGCGTAGAGCCGGTGGGCCTCGCCGTCCGCCAGCAGGCTGACGAAGGCGTTTTCCGGCGCCTCGCGCAGGATATAGGCGCGGATCTCGCCCATGATCCGCTTGCCCAGGCCACGCCCCTGGTGCGCCGGCTGCACGGCGATATCCACCACCTGATAGAAGCAGCCGCCGTCACCGACGACGCGGCCCATGCCCACCGTCTCGTTTCCAGATTCGCCTTCGTGAACGATCTGCACGGCGAACAGGCTGCCGGGCAGGCCGCGCTCGGCACCGGCGGTACTGCGCGGATTCATGCCGGCCTCGCGGCGGAGCCGCATATAGGTGTCGATATCGGGCGGCTCGAAAGCCAGGCGATAGGCTTCTTCATCATCGCAGGCGTCGTGTTTCATAACGTGGGATCCACTCTCGCATCGTTTTCCGGTCGATCACGCAGTGTGCCATCGCCAGGCGACCGCTGCCGGCTCGTCAGCCAGCGCGGCGTTCTCGAGGTCGCTTTCAGCAACGGCACCAACAGCCACAGCAGCGGCGCCAGCCCCCAGCGATAGACGAACCGTGCCACGATCAACAGCGGCAACAGCACCACCACCCAGATCAGGAACTGCCCCAGCCACACCGGCCAGCCAAGCCACCGCGCGGCGTTGGCCCCCAGCGCGCTGACCAGGCTGGGATGACGCACGACCACGTAGGCCGTGCCGGTGATCGCCGCTACCCTGGCTGCCCGCGAGAGCGTGACGAAGCGCCCGCCACCGGCCAGCACGCCGCGCCCGACTGCCCGCGCGCCCTGCCCTTCGGCGGCGGCGCCCACGCGGGCCGCGCGTCCGGCCCGCAGCACCTTGACCGCGCTGGCCATCACCAGCAGGTCGACACCCGCCCAGCCGATATCGGCAGCCCCGATCGCCTCGCCGCGTCGCCACTGGCTCTCCAGATCGCGCAGGCCGCTGGTGAAGAGATCACCGAGGTCGCTCACGACGCGCTCGCTCTGCAGCCAGCGCACCTCGCCGTCGGGATCGACCACGAACTGCTGCAGGAAAGCGTGGCCCTTGGCGTCGAGAATGGCGATGGCGACCTGGCCGCGGCGCACGGGCGTCAGCGATGTGCCGGCCTTGCCGCTTTCCTCTGGGATCGCGTTTTCGGCCTGACTCGCGTTTTTGGCCGCACCGGACGAGTCTCGAGACTCGCTCTCCTCGTCCTCGCCCCACCAGCGATCGAGCTGCTCGCTGGCCTGACGATAGCGGGTTCCCAGCCAGTGCTGCGCCCGCAGCGTGGCGATGTCATGATCGCGGTAATAGACCACCGGCAGCACCGCATCCGCACCGTAGCGCACCAGTACCCGCTGGAACGCCGGATCGAGCCCGTAGTCGACCAGCGCCTCGCGGGCCAGATCGCCGTGATTGCGGATCGCCAGCCAGGCAGCGGCCCACAGCGCCGGCTCGTCGGCGTAGCTCAGGAAGAGCGCATTGATCTCCGCCGACTCCTCGGCCAGCCCATCCGCCAGCGACGGCAGCGCCCGCTGGGTTTCCAGCCTCACCATGCGTGGCTCGAACGGTTCATGGGAGGCCACGGCGGAGAGCACGCCCGCACCGACGAGCGCGAACAGCAATATCGACAACCAGACTTTCATGGGCTCGCGCTCCTGGGACAGGGATATTCGGCAGTCAACGGACGCTGCCAGACGATAAACGGCGACAACCGCCTTTGATAACCGTTCGTATTTGAATTAGGATTGCATTCCATCACGTGACCCACCACTCACCGCGAGGTTGCCCCTGCCATGTTCGAAGTCCAGTCGGCGAGCTTCGAGATTGCGGGCAAGACACTGCTCTCGCCTATCGATTTCACCTTCGGTGAAGGCCAGGTCTACGGCCTGATCGGGCACAACGGTTCCGGCAAGTCGACCCTGCTGAAGCTGCTCGCGCAACAGCAGCCGGTCAGCCAGGGCGGCATCCGGCTCGATGGCCGACCGCTGTCGCAGTGGAAGCCCCGAGAATTCGCCCGCCACGTCGCCTACCTGCCGCAACATCTGCCCAGCGCCGAGAACCTCACCTGCCGCGAACTGATCGGTTTCGGCCGCTACCCCTGGCATGGCCTGCTGGGCCGCCTCAACGGCCATGACCATCAGCAGATCGAGCGCGCCATCGCCCTGACCCATACCGAAGCCTTCGCCGACCGCCTGGTCGACACCCTCTCCGGCGGCGAGCGGCAACGGGTCTGGCTCGCCATGCTGCTGGCCCAGGGCAGCCGCTACCTGCTGCTCGACGAGCCGCTGGCCGCGCTGGACATCGCCCATCAGGTCGAGGTGCTGGCGCTGGTGCGCAAGCTCTGTCGCGAGCTGGGGCTTGGCGTGATCATCGTGCTCCACGACGTCAACATGGCCGCACGCTACTGCGATCACCTGGTCGCCCTGCACAGCGGCAAGCTCCTCGCCGAAGGCGCGCCCGCCAGCATGATGAACGATATCAACCTGGAAGCCATCTACGGCATTCCGATGCGGGTCATGAACCACCCCGCCGACGCCTGCCCCATTGCGGTGCTGCAGTAACCGCAACGCCGACACCTATCCCTGATCGACATATGGCTTGCCGGTAAGCGATAGCACTGGACGCTCGCTACCATAGACAGGATGCTAACCTTTAGCGCCGGGCCTTGTCCGCTCGCCCGGTCGTGCCTTCCGATTCGCCTCCTGTCTGCGAGCTCGTCATGCTGCAACCCGTTTCCCGCCAGAGCGATCTGACCCTCGAACCCGAACAGACCCCGCCACGCCCGGCGGATGTCAGCACCTTCGCCCCGCTGGGCGTCCCCGCCTTCCGCATGATCTGGATCGCCAACCTGTTCGCCAACCTCGGGGTGTGGGCACAGTCGGTGGCGGCGGCCTGGGTGGTGACCTCGAACGACGGCGGCGCGGTGGCGGTGGCGATGATCCAGGTCGCGGCGGCGCTGCCGCTGGTGCTGATGTCGATCGTCACCGGCGTGATCGCCGACAACTACGATCGCCGCAAGGTGATGCTGTTCGGGCTGGGCATCGAAGTGCTCGGCGGGCTGTTCGTTACCGCGATCGCCTTTCTCGACCTGCTCTCGCCGGCGCTGCTGATTGCCTCGATTCTGTGCGTCTCCATCGGCGGTGCTATCACCACGCCGGCCTGGCAGGCGGCGGTCAACGAACAGGTACCGCGCAATCTGGTCTCGAGCGCGGTTCTGCTCAACAGCGTCAACTACAACGCCGCCCGCGCCATCGGCCCGGCCATCGGCGGGCTGCTGCTGGCGGCGGTGGGTCCGGCGTGGATCTTCCTGCTCAACGTGCTCTGCTTCTGCGGGCTGATCGCCGCGCTGTGGCGCTGGAAGCGTGCCGTGCTGCCCAAGTCGCTGCCGCCGGAACGGATCTGGGAAGGGGTCAAGGCGGCGCTGCATTTCGTCCAGTACTCCAGCGTCACCCGGCTGGTGATGATGCGCTCGTTCATCTTCGGGATCTCCGCCAGCGCACTGTGGGCACTGCTGCCGCTGCTGGCTCATCAGCATCCCAGCGGCAGTGCCTCGCTCTACGGCTACATGCTCGGGGGCCTCGGCATCGGGGCCATCGCCGGCAGCACCCTGGTCAACCGGGCGCGCCAGCGGCTCGGCAGCAGTCGCCTGATCAGTTTTTCCGCCATTCTGCTGGGTCTGGTGATGCTGGCGCTGGGCGGTCTCGAGACATTGTGGGTGCTGTTCCCGGCACTCATCGTCGGCGGCAGTTGCTGGATCGCGGCGGTGGCGTCCTACAACTCCTCGGTACAGATCCTGGTACCGGACTGGGTCAAGGCGCGGGCGCTGGCACTGTACCAGACCGCCCTCTACGCCGGGCTGACGCTGGGCTCGCTGCTGTGGGGGCAACTGGCCGACGGGCTGGGGGTGCAGATGGCGCTGATGCTGGCCGGCACCCTGCTGATCGTCTCGGCGCTGCTGCTGCTCCCCTCCAGGCTGCCGAACCTGGACGCCGGCGATCTGGTCGAGGCGCCGGAAGCCCACACCGATCGCCCCGATTTCGAGTTCGACCCGGCGCGGGGCTCGGTGATGGTGACCGTCGAGTACCGCATCGACGGTGACCACCTGCGGGAATTCGCCCGCGCAGTGCGCCCGCTTCGCCGGCTGCGGCTGCGCAATGGCGCCAAGCGCTGGTCGCTCTATCGGGATGTCGTCGATCGCGACCTGTGGCAGGAGGTCTTCCTGGTGCCCAACTGGCTGCAGCATCTGCGCATGTTGGATCGGTTGACCCTGGCCGACCGCGCCATCATCGATCGGGTCACGGCGCTGCACAGCGGCCCGGAGGCTCCCCGCCTGCGTCACGGCGTCAGCTATCGCTCGTCGCGGCACGCCCAGCCGGCCTTGACGCCACACCAGACCGAACCGTCCACCGACGAGTCGGCCGAGGAGCGTTCGCTGGATACGACCGCGCCATGGCCCCAGGAGAGAACATGACCCAGGCGAACATCGAAAGCGCCCGCAAGACCCTGCTCGACGTATTCGGCTTCCCGGCCTTTCGCGGCGGCCAGCAGGCCGTCGTCGAACGCGTCATCGCCGGTCGCTCCACCGCGGCGATCTTCGCCACCGGCGCCGGCAAGTCGCTCTGCTATCAGCTGCCGGCGCTTCACCTGCCGCATCTCACCCTGGTGGTCTCACCGCTGCTGGCCTTGATGCAGGATCAGCTGGCCTTTCTCCAGCGCCATGGGGTGGCGGCCGCGAGCCTCGATTCGACCCAGGATCGCGACACCGCCCGCGAGATCATGGAGCGCGCCCGCAGCGGCGAGCTGAAGATCCTGATGGTGTCGGTGGAGCGGCTCAAGAACGAGCGCTTTCGCCACTTCCTGCGTCAGGTGGCGATCTCGCTGCTGGTGATCGACGAGGCGCACTGCATCTCCGAGTGGGGTCACAATTTCCGACCCGACTATCTGAAGCTGCCGGATTACCAGCGCGAGTTCGGCATCCCCCAGGCGCTGCTGCTGACCGCCACCGCCACGCCCGCGGTAATCGACGACATGCGCGCCAAGTTCGCCATCGCCGAGGAGGATGTGGTCACCACCGGCTTCTATCGCGATAACCTGGAGCTGCTGGTGCAGCCGGTAGAGAGCGAACGCCGCCTGCCGGCGCTGGTCGACTGGCTCGTCCCGCAGCAGCAGCCTGGCCGAGAAGCGCCCACCATCGTCTACGTCACGCTGCAGCAGACCGCCGAGTCGGTGGCCGGGGCGCTGGCGAGCCGGGGCCTTTCGGCCCACGCCTATCACGCCGGCCTCGACAGCGAGACCCGGGACCGGATCCAGCAGGGCTTCATGGATGGCGAGATTCCCTGCATCGTCGCCACCATCGCCTTCGGCATGGGGATCGACAAGGGCGATATCCGCAACGTCATTCACTACGACCTGCCCAAGTCGATCGAGAACTACAGCCAGGAGATCGGGCGCGCCGGGCGTGACGGCAAGCCGTCGCGTTGCCTGATGCTGGCCGGCCGCGACGGCCTGCGCGTGCTCGAGAACTTCGTCTACGGCGACACGCCGGAGCGGGAGGGTATCCGCCACGTGCTGAGCGAGATCGCCGACGCCGGCCGCCAACCGGCGCGCCAGTGGCCGGTGCTGCTCAACACGCTCTCCCGCGACAGCAACGTCCGTCTGCTGCCGTTGAAGACGCTGCTGGTCCGACTCGAGATGCATGGCGTCATCGTGCCCCGCTTCGCCTACCTGGCCGAGTACCGGCTGCGCTATCTCGACGAGCCCGCCAACCTGGTCGCGCGCTTCGAGGGCGAGCGAGCCGACTTCGTACGCCTGCTCGTCGACAACATCGCCGTCGCCAGGACCTGGGGCACGGTGGATTTCGAGCGACTCCATCGGGCCGGCGAAGCGGCGAGACTCGACGCCTCGCGCGCGAGGGTCATCGCCGCACTGGAATACTTCCAGGACAAGGGTTGGGTGGTGCTGGAAGGCAAACGCATGACCGACGTCTACGAGGTGCGCCAGCCCGAATTCGACATCGACGCTCTGACCGATCGACTGCTGGCGGAGAGCCGATCACGAGAGCAGGCGGAGATCGACCGCCTCCAGGCCATGCTGGACCTGTTCGAATCGGACACCTGCCTGACCCGACGGCTCGCCGCTTACTTCGGCGACATGCGGTTCGAGCACGATGACGCCCCGGCGGACCGAAGTCGCGGCCAGACCGTTCAGGCCGCCCAAGGCTGCGGCCACTCTGTTCAGGCCGCCCAAGGCTGCGGCCACTCTGTTCAGGCCGCCCAAAGCTGCGGCCACTCTGTTCAGGCCGCCCAAGGCTGCGGCCACTGTTCGGTCTGCCACGGCCATGTCGCGCGTCTGCCGGGGGCGCCGCCGTTGCCCGAGCTGACCGATGCCGACTTCACCCGCCAGGCCGGTCCGTTCATCGAACGCCACCGCGAACAGCTCGGGACGTCGCCCGGCGTGCAGCGCATCGCCCATTTCCTGTGCGGGCTGTCGATGCCGGTGTTCACGCCGCTCAAGGCGCGGCAGTTGAACGGGTTCGGCGTCCACGAGCAGCGACCCTACCCCGAAGTCAGGGCGTGGATCGAGGGACGGATAGCCCACGCCGGCTGACCGCTTCGACCTTTCCGGCCTCGACGCCGGCCTCGGATTCGGACGATCCACCTTGTCGATCTTGGCGTTCTCGAATACTGTATATTCAGACAGTATTCGAGACAGGCCACAGGATTGCCGCATGGAACTGATCGACAAGCTCTCCATTCTCGCCGATGCCGCCAAGTACGATGCCTCCTGCGCCAGCAGCGGCGCGCCCCAGCGCTCGTCGCGCGGCAAGGCGGGGCTCGGGTCGTCGAACGGCATGGGGATCTGCCACAGCTTCACCCCTGACGGCCGCTGCGTGTCGCTGCTCAAGGTGTTGCTGACCAACTTCTGCCTGTTCGACTGCCAGTACTGCGTCAACCGGCGCTCGAGCAACGTGCCGCGGGCGCGATTCACGCCGGAGGAGGTCGTCCGCCTGACCCTATCGTTCTACCGTCGCAACACTATCAGCGGGCTATTTCTGAGCTCCGGGATCATCCGCTCCAGCGCCTACACCATGGAGCAGTTGATCC
>NZ_CEXLVS010000129.1:0-8691 GCF_982684285.1 Salinicola sp.
GATCACGATATGGAGAAACTCCTGCCAGGCGCTGGCGCCATCGAGCTTGGCCGCCTCGATCTGGTCCTCCGGCAGCGATTGCAGGCCGGTCAGCAGCACCAGCAGCGCGAACGGTGTCCATTCCCAGGTGATCATGATGATCACCGACAGCATCGGGTAGTGGGCGAGCCAGTCGACCGGCTCGAGCCCCAGCTGCCGCGCCACCCAGGCGAACAGGCCGTAGACGGGGTGGAACAGCATGTTCTTCCAGATCAGCCCGGTCACCACCGGCATCACGAAGAACGGCGCGACCGCCAGCGTGCGTGCCACGCCACGGCCGACGAAGGTCCGGTTGAACAGCAGCGCCAGCGCCAGGCCCAGGCAGACCGTGATCAGCAGGCTGGCGGCGACGATGATCAGGGTGTTGGCCAGCGATTTCCAGAAAGTGGGATCGCTCAACAGGATGGCGAAATTTCCCAACCCGGCGAAGCCGTTGTACATCGGCATGATCAGGTTGTACTGCTGGAACGAGTAGTAGATGGTCATTGCCAGCGGCACGAGCATCCAGATCAGCAGGAAGATGACCGCCGGAGCCATCAACAGTCGCGTGGTGCGAGCGAACGAGCGCGCACCGGTCACTTCGGCGGATGGCGCGGTGGTCGAGGCGGTTCGAGAAATGGCTTTCATGCGTGATTCCCGTGGCTTTGGATTGCGTCATGCAACCACTGGTCCGACTTACGCAGCGACACCGCCGATCACCTGGCGGATCGGCGGTGTCCGTGGCGAATCGCTTACTGCGGTTTGCCGGTCTGCTGCATGATGCGGTCGGTAAAGGTCTGTCCCTGTTGCAGCGCTTCATCGACGCTGCTCTGACCGGACAGCATCGCCGCCATCAGCTGGCCGACCCGCGTACCGATCGCCTGGAACTGGGGAATGGTGACGAACTGCACGCCGGTATAGGGCACTTCCTGCGCGCTGGGGTCGTTGGGGCTGGCGCTCTTGATCGCCGTCTCGACCAGCGGGGCGAACGGTGCCGCCTTGACGTAGTCTTCGCTGGAATAGG
The DNA here is from genome assembly GCF_982684285.1 of Salinicola sp. Taxonomy (NCBI): domain Bacteria; kingdom Pseudomonadati; phylum Pseudomonadota; class Gammaproteobacteria; order Oceanospirillales; family Halomonadaceae; genus Salinicola; species Salinicola sp. The sequence continues at coordinate 1,043 of NZ_CEXLVS010000129.1, forward strand.
TCGACTGACGCGTTCCCGGGGGGACGGCCAGCCAGCCCTTGTCGTCAGCCACGGCCTGGATGTAGTCCATGGAGGTCGCCCAGTCGACGAAGGTCTTCGCCGCTTCCTGTTGCTTGGAGGACTGCGGCACGGCCAGCGCCCAGGTGAACAGCCAGTTGGAGCCTTTCTCCGTGGTCTCGTAAGGCGCCTGGGCGAAGCCGACCTTGTCGGCGACCTGCGAGGTCTCCGGGTCGCTCACATAGCTGGCCGCAACGGTGGAATCCACCCACATCCCGCACTGGCCATTGGCGAACAGCGTCTCGGACTCGGTGAAGCCATTGGAGGTCACGCCCGGGGGGCCATAATCGTTGAGCAGGTCGACATAGGCGTTGGCCGCGTTCTTCCACTCCTCGCTGGTCAGCTGCGGCTTCCAGTCCATGTCGAACCAGCGACCGCCGAAACTGTTGACCATGGTGCCGAACAGCGCCATGTTCTGGCCCCACCCGGGCAGTCCACGCAGGCAGATGCCATAGACGCCGTCCGAGGGCGAGTGAATCTTGGAGGCGAACTCCTCGACCTGGCTCCAGGTCGGCTTGTCCGGCATCTCGATACCGGCCTTCTCGAACAGGTCCTTGCGGTAATAGGTCACCGAGGACTCCGCGTAGAACGGCAGGGCGTAGAGCGTACCGTCGACCGACAGCCCCTCCTTCACCGGCACGAGCAGGTCATCGACATCGTAGCTCTCGGGCAGGTTCTCCATCGGCGTCAGCCAGTCGTTCTGCGCCCAGATCGGCGTCTCGTAGTTGCTCACGGTGACCACGTCATACTGGCCGGCCCCGCTGGCGATATCGGTGGTGACCTTCTGCCGCAACTCGTTTTCCGGTAGCGTCACCCAGTTGACCTTGATATCCGGATGCGCGTCGTTGAACGCCGACATCATGCTCTGCATGGTCACCATATCGGGGTTGTTCACCGTGGCGACGGTGATTTCCGTGCTCTGTGCCATGGCGGCGGAGCAGGCACTCAAGCCCGCGATCCCGACACCTGAAATGAACAAGGCAAGTCTCATCTGGAATTCCTCTCGTAGCGCTCGTTATTGCTATGGTTTTCCACGGCGGCCGCATTCGACGGCTGTCACGCCGAGCATCGAACGATCCCACGGGTACGATCCGACCCAATTTATCCAGGCTGGCGTTATGGTGAAGAGGATCGACCGTGCATTCTTGGATGCCTGCCCTGACGCACATGACATCAAGAAGAAATCATAGCGTTAACACTGAAGGAATCAAGCAGGGGGCGTTTTAAATTGTTCAATAAAATCAATTAATTATTTATTATTAGACCAATGTTTAATGCCCCGGATAGACCTAAGTTGTAGAGAAAAAGCCACCTCGCGCCGACAATATCGATGTTATAAAATGACACAAAATGATATCAGTTGCTCATGATATTCACTGAGTCGGGCCGGCCACCCGGCCTCGCCAGCCACCGTCTCGACAGGTCGCAGAACCAAGAGTGTCACCAGGGAGATGAGGTCGATGCCTCGAACCACGCTCGAAGATATTGCCCGACAAGCCGGCGTCAGCAAGATCACCGTCTCGCGGGCCTTCTCTTCCCCGGAGAAGGTGCACGCCGAGACCCGCGATCAGATATTGCGAATCGCCCGCGAACTCAACTACGTCTCCCAGTCGCAGGCGCTCAACCGCGATCCCGCGATCACGCGTACGCTGGGCGTCGTCAACCCCAACATGAGCAACCCCTTCTTCGGCCGGATGACCCGGGAGATCACGCTGGCAGCCAGGGCCCGGGGCTACACGGTGCTGGTCTTCGACTCCTACGAGTCGGAAACCCTGGAAGACGAGGCGATCGGCAAGCTGATCGAATTCTCCGTCGATGCCGTCATCCTGTCGGTCATCTCCTCGGACATCGACTACCACCCCGCGTACCTGGATCGCCTGGAGGCGGCCAAGATTCCCGTGGTGCTGGTCGATCGCGAACTCAAGGCCGCTCACTACGGCGGGGTCTACATCGACAACCTCGACTGCGGCTACCAGGCCGGGCGCTACTGTCTGGAGAGGGGGCTGGAGCAGCTGCTCGCCGTGTCGGGCCCGGCCGACTCGATGGTCTCGATCGGACGCATGTCGGGGCTGCGCGAAGCGCTCGGCAGCCGGCCGGTATCGCTCGAGGTGATCTACAGCGACTTCAGCTTCGAGCCGGCCTACCGGGCGCTGCGCGACTACCTGCGCGACCACCCCTGGCCGGAAGCCATCATCGGGGCCAACAACCAGATCACCATGGCGGTGCTGAAGCTCTGTCACGAGCAGGGCATCGTGCCGCAGCAGGACATCCAGCTGTTCAGCATCGACGACATCGAGCACAGCGACGTGTTCGGGGTACATATCCCCTGCATCCACCACAACCTGCCGGAGATCGCCCAGCAGGCACTACAGCTGGCATTGGCGGCGATCCAGTCACCGGAGCAGCGCGGCTTCCGCACCGTGGTGCGAGGAGAGCTCCGCACCGAGTGACATGCCGGGGCGGCCAGGCATCGCCTCCGCGAGGACCGGGCAGCGAACGCTCAATCGGATGCCGACGTGCGGCCGGCAGCACTGCCAGCCTGCGCGGATACCGGCGACGCAGGCAACCAGACGTCGGCCGCCAGCCCGCCCAGCGCCGCACGCTCGAGGCGCAGGGTGCCGCCGTACAGCATCATCAGGTCCTCGACGATCGACAGCCCCAGCCCCGATCCCGAGCCACGGGCGTCCAGGCGCACCCCCCGCGCCAGCGCCGACTCGCCCTGGGCCCGCGTCATTCCCGGGCCGTCATCCTCGATCCGCAGGCGAACGCCCTGCGGTACCTGGGAGACCGTGAACGAGACCCGGGAGCTTGCCCAGCGCAGCGCGTTCTCCAGCAGGTTGCCGGTGAGCTCCTGGATATCCTGCGGGTCGATGCGCGCCGCCGCCCTGGGGTCGATATCGGCATCGAACCGCACCCCGCGACGCTCCGCGAGCCTGGCCAGTCCCTGCACGACCGGAGCGATCGCGTCGCCGATCGCCACGCGCCCCGAGAATGCCACGCCGCCCGCCGCCGAGGCTCGAGCCAGATGGTGGCGCACAGCGTCGTCGATGCGCGTCAGTTCGGTGTTGATGGGCCTGCGCTGCGCTTCGGGAAAGCGTTCCGACAGGGTCTTCAGCACGCTGACCGGCGTCTTCAGCGCATGGGCCAGATTGCCGGCCGCCGCACGCCCGCGCTCGATCAGGCGTCGGTCGCGCTCCAGCACCCCGTTCATGGCCAACGCCAACTCCTTCAGCTCCACCGGCAACTGCGTGTCAAGCCGTTCGCTCTCGCCCTCCTCCACCGCGCGCAGATTGGCGGACATCCGTCTCAGTGGCGCGAGCCCCCAGCGCATCTGGAGCGCCAGGCCCGCGAGCAGCAACACGCCAAAGGTGGCCAGCGACAGGATCAGCAGCCGCTCGAAGCGCCCGACCTCGTGATCCAGCTCCGCGGTCGAACCCGCCAGCGCCACGTGGATGACGTCGCGATAACCCGGCAGCCGGAGATCCCGTTCGATCATGCGCAGCGCGTCGTCACGCGGACCGCTGACTTCATAGATATTGACCCCCTCGTGGTGCCCGGGAACGGGCAGCCGCTGGTCCCACAGCGAGCGCGAGGTCATGGTGAGATCGCCACCGTCGCTCACCTGCCAGTACCAGCCGGAGTAGACGCGGTCGAAGCGAGCGTCGCCCAGTGAGCGATTGAGTTGAAGACGTTGACCGACGTTGTCGACCTGGATCCCGGCCAGCAGCGCATTGAGCTGGGATTCGAGCCGGCTGTCGAAGGAAGCGGTGGCGGACTGGCGAAAGTTGTAACTCAGCCCGATGCCGGCCAAGGGCAGGAGCACGATGACCAGCATCAACGACGCCACCAGCAGACGCGCCCCCAATGGCGCCAGGCGCAGGCGCTCGCCCAGGCGGGACACCCAGCGTGGCTGCCAACGCCTCAAGGGCCGGCCTCGAGATCGACCAGGCGATAGCCCTGGCCCCGCAGCGTCTCGATCCGGGCACGGCCGAACTTGCGTCGCAGTCGACTGATCTGCACGTCGATGACGTTGGAGTCGGGCTCATGATCGCGGTTGTAGACGTGCTCGACCAGCTCGGCCCGACTGACGATGCGCGGTGAGGCGTGCATCAGGTAGGAGAGCAGCCGGGACTCCTGGGCGGTCAGCGTGATGGGGCGACCCGCCAGGGAGACGCTGCCGGAGTGCGTGTCCAGGGTCAGCTCCCCCACCCGGATCACCGGATGGGCATGGCCGTGGCTGCGCCGGACCAGCGCGCGCAGGCGGAACAGCACTTCGGCGGTCTCGAACGGCTTGACCACGTAGTCATCGGCGCCGGCGGAAAAGCCCGCGGCCTTGTCGGACCAGCGCTCCCGCGCCGTCAGGACCAGCACCGGCAGGTCGATATCGTCCTCCCGCCACTGGGAGAGCCAGCGGGTGCCGTCGCCATCGGGCAGCCCCAAATCCAGGATGATCGCATCGTAACGCTCGGTGCGGACCAGGAAGTCGGCTTCCTGTCCGGTGGTCGTCGACTCGATCAGCAACCCGGCCTCGGCCAGGGCATCGGCCAGCGCCTCGGCAAGCGCCGCATCGTCCTCGACCAACAGTACCTTCATTACCGACTCCCCGGTTCAAGATTCACCCGTCACCGTCGCTCGGCGGAGATCCGGCCGATGGCGCCGCGTGACGCCGATGACTCACGGCGATTTCTTCATCGCCTCGATATTAACGCCTTCGATGCTCAGCAGCTCGCCGTCGGTGGCGTCGAACTCGAACTCCACCACCTGCCCCTGGGGCCCGATCATTTCCACCTCGTACTCGATCCGGCCATCCTCCTGCTCCAGCTCGACCTCGAGAATCTGCCCCTCGTAGCGGGCCTCCAGCCAGTCCATGATCTCGTCGATACCGACCAGATGGCCCTCCTTGACCTCCTTGTGGAGATCCCGCCAATTGTCGCCATCGGCACTCACGGGCACCAGCGCCCCGCTCATCATCAGCGGCAGGGTCACGGTCAGCAGCATAAGAAGGTTGCGAAGTTTCATGGTATCAGTGTGCCGCAACCGCCATGAATCCGACATGAACATTCAGTCGGTCGAACGCGACTCCCCGTTCAGGCCAGCGACGGGCGATTAACGCAACATGAATGTCGTCGTCAGTTCGAGGCAAGGTCCCCCCGCGTATAACGGGTGATAGCGTCGGCCACGGCCGACCGGCGCGATCAGCGCCTACCGGAAAACGCTCCTCAGGAGGTCCGTCATGAAAAATTGTCTATGGGTACTCCCTGCCGTCGCGCTCGGCGGAGGCTTCGGCGCCAACGCCCTGGCGGGTGACACCACACTCTCCTACGGTCAATTGGAGAAGCTGCTCAACAGCGCCGAGGATTACGGTTTCAATCGCTACGAGAAACTGGATGCCGATCACGATGACAATCGATTCGAGATCGAAGGCTGGCGCGCCGATGGCTGGGAACTCGATGTCTCGATGACGCTGAACGAGGGCACGTTGATGCGCGAGAGTCAGCGGAAGTCGATCGCCCCCGACTGGGGTCTGACCAAGGAGGAGTTGAATGCCGCGCTCTCGAAAGCCCGGGCCGAGGGGATGCAACATTTCGCGGCGCTCGAGGTCGATAGTGATGGGCATGTCGAGATCGAGGGCTACAATGCGCAGCAAGGGCAGTTCGAACTCGACCTGCACCGCGAGGAGCTGAATTCCGAACATCGCGACACTGGGAGTGCCAACGGATGACCGACAACCGCCAGAAGGACAACGCCGCCTGGCGTGCCGCCCAGCAGTGGCGCGAGCGCGTTCAGCAGTCCCGCCCCAGCCAGGGAGCCAGCGGCATCCGACTGCTGCTGACCTGGCTGCTGTTCGGCGCCATGCTGATCATCGGCACCCTGCTCGGCCTCTTCCTGCTGATCATCGGCTGGGCGATGCTGCCGTTTCTCCGCCATCGAATGAACAAGCGCGCCGAGCAGGTTCGCGCGTCCCGGGCTCAGTACGCCGGCGGCAGCGCCGACCACGGCGGCGATGCCTCCTCCGGGCGCTCTCAGCGCGTGCTCGACGGCGAATACGAAGTTCGCTCGAAGGAAGGCTAACCGCGCCGTTCCCGGCCACCCCTGCCGCCCCCTCGTCATCAATCGAACCGTCTCGCGGCGAACAGGGGGCTGTCCAGTCCTCGATCGCCATTCCCGCCCCTCTCCCGCGACGCTACCGCGTGCGCCTCTTCGGCGTACGCGGTAGAGTCGGTTACGACCTTGGTATAATCCGCGATAACGATGCGCCGGCAGCGCATCGGCGAGATGACTCCGACAACAATAATTCGACATAGGGCTTCGTGACCCATGGAAGCGATCGACCGGCTGCTGCGTGCGGCCAAGATTTCCGAGATCGAGCAGTTGACCGGCCTGGCGGAAACCGCCGCCGTCGTCGGCGACATCAGCCGTTTCGTGCATGCGCTGCAGCGCGAGCGCGGTGCCTCCAGTATCTACCTCGGCTCACGAGGCCGACGCTTCGCCACGCAACGCCGCCAGCGTATCGCCGACAGCCGGCAGGCCGAGACCACGCTTCGCCAGCGCCTCGAAGAGTGGGCAACCCCGCAAACCGACCGAGCCCCGCACCGGCTCGCCAATACCCGCCTGCTGATCCGGGTCGCCGCGGTCTGGCACGGGCTCGATGCGCTCCCCGGCATCCGCCTGGAGATCGACGCACACCGCCTGACCGCGGACGACGCCGTGCGGCTGTTCAACCGCCTGATCAGCAACCTGCTATCGGTCATCTTCGAAGCCGCGGATACCGCCGGCGACATCGAAATCACCCGCGTACTGGTATGTCTGTTCCACTTCATCCAGGGCAAGGAGCTGGCCGGACAGGAGCGCGCCTGCGGCGCCTTCGGCTTCACGCTGGGCGCCTTCGACGAGGCCCATCGCCAGACGCTACGCCAATTGATCGATGCCCAGCAGCGCTGCTTCGAGACCTTCGCCGAATTCGCCAGTGCCGACCTGGCCTCTCGTTGGCGCCGGGAGCTCGACCAGCCGGTTCACGGCGCCATCGATCGGCTGCGTGAACTGGCGACGCAGGAGACACCGCTACCTGGAGATCTCGACGATCCCGGCGAGCAGTGGTTCGCGATCGCCACCCAGCGCATCGACGCCATGAAGGGGATCGAGGATCGTCTGGTCGAGGAGCTTCAGCACAGCTGCCGCGAGCGCATCGTCCAGACCGAACGCGACATCGAAAATGGCTCGGGTCCGCAGGAGGCATTGAATGGGGAGCCGTGGGCGGCTCCGCTGAACCTGCTGCTGGAGGTACCGGCCTCGGACCAGGCAGCGGGGCTTGGCGCCCTGACCGCCAATACGATGGATTCACGCTTCAGTCGCTCGCTGATCGACCTGGTACAGCTGCAGAACGCCAGGCTGCAGCAGATCAGCGACGAGCTCGAAACTACCCGCCGGACACTACGCGATCGCAAGCGGATCGATCGCGCCAAGGGGTTGCTCATCGACGAGTGCGATCTGAAAGAGGCGGACGCGTTCGCCTTCATCCAGCGCACTGCGATGAGCGAGCGCACCAAGATGCGCGACGTCGCCGAACGCATTCTCGACGGCTCGCTCCGGCC
>NZ_CEXLVS010000129.1:8701-11644 GCF_982684285.1 Salinicola sp.
TACCCGCCGGACACTACGCGATCGCAAGCGGATCGATCGCGCCAAGGGGTTGCTGATGACGCACCGGCAGCTGTCCGAGGACGAGGCCTATCGGCTTCTCCGCAAGACCGCCATGGACCAGAGCAAGCCACTGATCGAGGTCGCCCAGAACGTGATCGACCTGGTAGAGATGCTCTCCTCGAAGCGCCTCTGAACCCAGGCGAGCCTGAACCAGGACCTCGAACCGCCCGCCAGACGTTGTTGGTGCAGTGGGCAGGGTCGTTGCACCGACCTGAGGCTCCATCCGCTCGCGCTCCCCTCGTCGTGCATCACGGGATCGGGCTTATGTTGTTGAATCTCGTCGCTAACGGCGATTCTGGTACGCCTTCTGCTTGACTCGATGAGTTCGGACCAAAGGCGGCCCGACCGGGACGTCGTCAGACGACTCCCGACCCCATCATCGCGATGCCCGGCCAACGACGGCCGAGGCCCGCAACGGACAACGGCGTCCATCGCTTCTCATGCCCGGCATGACGAGCGGTGGACGCCGTTTTTTCATGCCCGTCACCATCGGAGAGAGATCTTCATGGACATCCGCCACAAAGCCAACAAGATCCGCCTGTTCAGTTTCTCCACGCCGCAGATGCGCGCCTTCCATCTATCCTGGTTCGCCTTCCATGTCTGCTTCTTCGGCTGGTTCGGCATCGCCCCGCTGATGGCCGTCGTACGCGACGACCTGGGTCTGACCAAGAGCCAGATCGGCAACACGATCATCGCCTCGGTCGCCATCACTATCGTCGTCCGACTGGTGATCGGGCTGCTCTGCGACCGGCTCGGTCCGCGCAAGACCTACACCTGGCTGCTCTGCCTGGGATCGCTGCCGGTCATGTCGATCGGCCTGGCCGACAGCTTCGAAAGCTTCCTGCTGGCTCGACTGGCGATCGGCGCGATCGGCGCGTCCTTCGTCATCACCCAGTACCACTCCACCATGATGTTCGCGCCCAACGTGGTCGGCACGGCGAATGCCACCACCGCCGGCTGGGGCAACCTCGGTGGCGGCACCACGCAGATCCTGATGCCGCTGGTGTTTTCCGGCGTGCTGATGCTGGGTGTCAGCGAGACCCTGGGCTGGCGGCTGGCGATGGTGGTGCCCGGCATCGTGCTGTTGCTGACCGGCCTGGCCTATTACCGCTTCACCCAGGACGCGCCGGATGGAAACTTCAGCGATCTGCGGGCGCGTGGCGAACTGCCGCCGGCCACCCGGGAACACGGCGCCCTGCAGAGCTTCACCGCCGCCGCCCGGGACATCCGCGTCTGGGCACTGTTCGTGGTGTATGCCGCCTGCTTCGGCGTGGAACTCACCATCAACAACATCGCCGCGATCTACTTCTTCGACACCTTCTCGCTGGATCTGGCCACGGCGGGGCTGATCGCCGGGCTGTTCGGATTGATGAACCTGTTCGCGCGCACTCTCGGCGGCGTGTTCTCGGACCTGTTCGCGCGCAACGGCGGACTCAAGGGGCGCGTGCGCTGGCTGTTCATCGCGCTGCTATGCGAGGGCGTGGCACTGCTGGGCTTCGCCCAGATGCAGACCCTGGCCGTGGCGATCGGCATCATGCTGGTGTTCAGCCTGTTCGTGCAGATGGCGGAGGGCGCCACCTTCGGGGTCGTGCCGTTCATCAACAAGCAGGCGCTGGGCGCGGTGGCGGGGATCGTCGGTGCCGGCGGCAATGCCGGTGCCGTGGCCGCCGGCTTCCTGTTTCGCTCGGAATCGCTCTCCTATCAACAGGGTCTTTTCTATCTGGGTCTGGCAGTCATCGCCGCCTCGCTATTCGCGCTCGCGGTCAGGTTCTCCTCGGAGACAGAAGCGACCGAAGATGCGGCCTATCGCCAGGCCGAGGGCGAGCGCCATGTCGCTCGGGATGCCGAGCGGGGGACTGCTGCTGGCTGAGCGCGCGCGCCCTGCGATGACGCCTTGTCATCACGCCCCTCTCCATCGCGAGTCCATGCGATCTTCGCCGCTGCCTTCGGGTAGCGGCTTTTTTCAGAGGTCCTGGTGCATCAACGTGACGCGCTCGCCACGATAGATCACGGATTCGAAGGGCACCCAGCCCAGCCGCGCGTAGAGCGCCACCTGGTCGGGTGTGTAGAGATAAAGTCGCCGACAACCCGCTTCCCGGGCCTCGGTCTCCACCGTCGCCACCAATGCCGAGGCGATACCGCGGCCGCGCCAAGCCGGCAGGACGAAAGCGGAGGCGAGCCACGGCCCCATGGCGGGCCGAGTGCTCATGTCGCTGAGTGTCAGGCTCGCGGTAGCTATCGGCTCGCCATCGTTCATGGCCACGAATACCGAAGGCACGCCTCTGGCACCGCAATCCTCGCGGGTGTCGTCCCGCCATTCGTCGAAGGTCGTGTGCGGGTGGAGTCCGCCCCAGGCGTCGAAGGTCCAACGCGATACTGTTTCGATGCCGAGCGTGTCAGCGCGGTCCAATCGAGAGATCTTCCAGTCCATCATGGCCCCACCCGTGATGCTGAATCCCAAGCCGATCGACGGCCTCGACGACTAGAGAGCCCGATAGATCCAACGCCGGAGCCAGCGTCGATTCAATGTCAGAGCTTCTTGATGCCAGACCCTGTTGATGTCAGACCTTCTTGACGAACTCGGACTTGAGTTTCATCGCTCCGATACCGTCGATCCTGCAGTCGATATCGTGATCGCCATCGACCAGACGAATGTTCTTGACCTTGGTGCCCACTTTCACCACCTGTGAAGAGCCCTTGATCTTGAGGTCCTTGATCACGGTGATGCTGTCGCCATCGACGAGCGGCGTGCCATGGGCATCGGTAACCCGTCGGTCGTCGGCATCACTGCTCGTGGCCTCGGACAGGGTCCACTCGTGGGCACATTCGGGGCAGACGAGAACGCTGGCATCTTCGTAGGTGTATTCGGAACCGCACTGCGGG
>NZ_CEXLVS010000130.1:0-11595 GCF_982684285.1 Salinicola sp.
AGTCGGCGCCGCTGAATGGAAAAGGCAGTCAGAAGCTGAGCTTCACGCCACCTTCGAGATAGCGGTCCTGGGTGTAGTAGCCATCGACCAGTTGGTAATCCTTGTCGAAGGCGTTTTCCAGCTTGGCAGACAGTTCGACGGTCGGCGTGATCTGCCAGGCGGTGCGCAGGTCGACCACGCCATAGCCAGCGTTGATGGTATCGCTATAGTCACTGTCGGGACGCTCTTGGGATCCGCGAAGCGTCATCCCGATACTGACGGCCTGGTAGCGGTAGTCGGCATCGATACGACCGTAAAGTTCGGCTCGTCTCGCTAGCTGATCGCCGGTTTCACGATTTTCAGGATCTTGCCGGGTTAGCGTCGCGCTTAACGTCAGGCCGCCAGAGGTCCAGCTGCCCGAGAGTTCTACACCGCGAATTCGGGCTTCGTCGACATTGTAGTAGCGGTAGAGACCGTCCGAGCCGAGCTCGGTGTTAAGTAGGTCATCGATACGGTTTTCGAATACGCTGACCCGGGCGCGCCAGCCATCGCGATCGTAGGCCCAGAAGAGCTCGGTGCTTTTGGACTTCTCGGCATCGAGGTCTGTATTGCCGTAGGCGCTGTAGAGCTGGTAGAGCGTGGGAGCCTTGTAGGCCGTGCCGTAGCTCGCCCCTAGCTGCTGGTAAGCGGTGAGCTGATAGGCGTAGGCCACGTTACCGGTCGTCTCGTCTCCGAACAGGGAGTCGTCATCGTATCGCAGCGAGCCACTCAACTGGTGGCGGCCGTACTGACGCTGAATCAGACCATAAGCGCCATAATTGTCGCGGCTATCGCGATCGATCGTGTCAAATGTGCTGTCGTAGTCGATGGCATCGTGGCGATAGTCGATACCCAGGCTCTCGACGCCGTTATCGTGGAGGAAGGTGTGCTGCAGGCCCAGTTCATCACGCTTCGTCTTGGCCAGAGTCTGACGAATTCCGGCATTGCGATCATCGCGTCGTTCATCGAAATGACCGGCTGTCAGCCGCATGGTCCAGGTCGGCTCCAAGGCGATATTCAAGTCGCCGCTGAAGCTCTGTTGGTAGCCCTCGCTGGTGTAGTCACTCGCGCCGAAGCTGTCGTACTCGCTGTCGAAGTCCTGACGCAGGGCTTGGACACTGCCATCGACGGTATCGCTGAACCGATGCGACAGGCCGACCTGGGCGCCTCTGGCTTGGTAGCCATCTCTTTCGCCGCTGGTGTCGGCTTCGGTGGCATTGAACCCATTGCCATCGCGGTGAAAGAGTGTTGCATTCAAGCGCGTATCCGCATTGCCCGTCGACAGGTGGGCGCTCTGCTTACCGAGACTGTTCTCGCCCGCTCGCAGGTTCAGCTCACCATGGGTGCCTTCGCCACCTTGACGAGTGAAAATCTGGATGACACCACCGATGGCATCGGCCCCGTAGGCGGCTGCTCGTGGGCCGCGCACGATCTCGATACGCTCGATGGTCGCCGGATCGAGAAATTCGAGGCTGGATGCTCCATTGGAAGAGGCTGCCGAGTTGATTCTGACGCCATCGACCAGTACGAGTGTGTGATTCGAATTCGTGCCGCGCATGAATAGGCTGGAAACAGTTCCTGCCGGACAACTCTGGGTGAGTTCGATGCCGGCACGGTTCTGCAGCAGCTCGACCACGCTATCCGCCTGGCTGCGCTCGATCTCGGCACGATCGATGATGGTGGTGCTGGCCAAGACGTCCGTCTGCGACTGCGGCAGGCGGTTGGCGGTGACCTGGACGTCGTCGAGCTGCTGTTGTCGTTGAGCCGGCGCCTGCTGGGCGTGGGCGGACAGCGCGGTCATGGCGACCGCGAGCGCGACACCCGAGGCGACGGCGTTCTTGTTGTAACGCATGTGATGTGATCCCCAACTGCGTGGCGTCACCGAGCACCGCCGTGACTTGGACGGTGGCGATGGCGCTGAATCCTGACCAAGACGCAATGGGAGGACGGACGTGACGAGACCCGCCACGGGCGTCGGTTCGCTCGGGCAGGCAGGGTCGCCACTGGATGAGCCCTCCGCATCAACCAGTGAAGAGAAACGCGCCGGTCTCCGGACTCTCGCGCGACGACCCTCGGGTCATCCGACACACACGCCTTCCCACGATTCCGGACGTTCCCTTGAAGCGGATTCTTTCGAATCGATATCCGGTGGATCACAGTGGCTGGATGGCCTGGCGGCGCATCCTTGTGGTGTCTGACGCAATTACCGTTGCGGGGGCAGTGCGGGGTTCTCACCCGCTTCCCGAGGGAAACACTGTCTAAATGTCTGTGCAGTCAAATCGCGGCGTTGCGCGCTGCTCAAAGTCCTCACCTATAACCCATAGGCTCCGGCTTCTGCGCTGCGTGCGCCTTGCGCTTTATACTGCTCGACAATTGATACAGCGCTTCCCGTGCACACGTCTCTCGACGGGCCGGATTGTCGCAGCTTCCTCCCCACAAGTGAATTCAGGATCGGCATGCTGGCCGATGACATCCCGGGGGAGACGGGCGCAGCGGCCCGGGGCGAATCGCTACGGTGTCGGCGAGTCGGGTTCCTGGAGTACCAGTTCCACCCGGCGGTTGCTGGCGCGCCCGGCGGGGGTGTGGTTGCTGGCCAGGGGGTGAGTCGAGGCGTAGCCGATCGCCCGCAGCCGGTCGCCGTCGATCCCGGCCAGCCGCAGCACGCGCACCACCGCCGAGGCCCGTGCCGCCGACAGCTCCCAGTTGGAGGGGAAGCGCGATGTCGAGATCGGTACGCTGTCGGTATGGCCTTCGACCGAGATGGTGCCCTTGAATGCCTGGAGTGTCGGGATCAGTCGTTCGACCAGCTGTCGGCCGTTGTCGCTCAGCCCCACGGCGCTGCTGTCGAAGAGCAGGTGATCCTGGATCCGCAGGTTGAATCCATGGGGGATCGCGGTTATCTCGACGCCGTCGATCTGTGGTAGCGCGGCGGCGGGCGTGGGCGTGGGATCGGGCAGGTCGAACAACGGCACGCTGAACACCATCGGGACCGTGGCCACCCTCTTCTCGGGAGCGGCGGCCGGGCCGGGCGAATAGAAGCCGGCATCGCTGGCCAGCGGCGCAGGCGCGAGCTGTCGCGGTGGGCGATAGAATTCACCGACAGTCGCCGCCGGGAGAGGGGCGGGCGGTCTTGTCGCGGGAATCTGTAGCGGCAGGGCCGTGACCGCGGGCGTTTCGAGGTCGCGATCGACGAGCTGGCCGCCGTAGAGCGCCAGCATCAGCACGAAGAACGTGATCAGCAGCATGAGCATGTCGAGGTAGCTCATCAGCCAGGAATCGCTCTCGCTGCTGCGCCCGGCGTCGTCGAAGGGGCCGTCGTCGAACAGCAGGTCGGAGAAGGGGCCGCCGGGGGAGATCGCGGCCAGGCTCATGCGGATTCGGCCGCGGCGTCGGCGGACTGCGGGCGTCGCACATCGCGCATCTCGTCGCGGTGTTCGGCGCGGTAGGTGTTCAGCGCCTCCTCGATGAAAGCCGGCAGGCGACGCTTGCTGACCATCATGATTCCCTCGAGCAGCAGCGTCATGGCCATCAGCCGGGCCTCGGTGCGGCGTTCGAGCTTGACCGCGACCGGCTTGAACAGCAGGTTGGCCAGCAGAATGCCGTAGAAGGTCGACATCAGTGCCACCGCCAGACGCGGGCCGATCACCGCCAGGTCGCCGGCCTGGATCACCTCGAGCATGTTGATCAGCCCGACCAGCGTGCCCAGCATCCCGAACGCCGGCGCGTAGACCGCCATGGTGCGCAGGATCTGTGCCTCGGTGCGCTCCTTGGCCTTCACCCGCACCATGCGCCAGCGCAGCATTTCACGGATCTCCTCCTCGCGGGTATTGGCGATCACCATCTGTATGCCGGTGCGCAGGAAGGGATTGGTCGTGCTCTCCAGCGCGCCTTCGATGGCGCGGATATTGCCGCGGCTCCAGTGGCGCGACATTTCGATCAACTGCTCGAGGTCGCTCTCCAGCTCGCTGGCCTGGGGCTCGCGTCGGAACACCACCGCGATCTGGCGGCACAGCCGCTGCATCTCCCGCAGCGGGTAGCTGATGAAGCTGGCCGCCAGCGTGCCGGTGAGCACGATCGCCAGCCCCGGCAGGTTGAAGAAGCTGCTTGGGGCCTGGGCGGTGAACAGCACGACGGTCGCCAGTAGCAGAGCACTGGCGATGATGCCGATGAGCGTGGATGGGTTCATGAACGGCTCGCGACCTGGAAAACGGGCATGGTGCCCATCTTATGCGCGATGAGGCGCGGCCAAAGGCCCTAATTGGCGGGTGTATCAGGCGCTTTTTGTATTCGACGCGCGTGCGGCGGCCCCTTCCGCGTGGAAGACGAAACGCGTGGGATCGTCACTGATCACGCCGTCGACACCCCAGTCCCAGAGCTTCTCGAAGGTGACCGGGTCGTTGGCGGTGTAGCAGAACAGCTTGATCTCCTCGTCGGCGATCTCCTGGGCCCGCTTGATCTTCAGCTTGCGCCAGTCCAGGTGCAGGCTGTAAGCGGAAAGCCGCTCGGTCTCCAGCCACCAGCGCTTGGGGGCCTTGTCGTCGAGCACCCCGAGGCGCAGGCGGTCGGGATCGGATTCCAGTGCCCGCGCCGCCGTCAGGGCGTGGCGATCGAACGAGGAGACGATCAGCTTCTCCGCCGGCAGCGCTTCCAGGGTCGGCGGCAGGGCGGCCTGCACCAGTTCGATGGCGTTGCGGCCGCGGCAGACCTTGAGTTCCAGATTGAGGCCCATGTCGAGTCGCTTGATCAATGCCAGCATCGCTTCCAGGGTCGCCATGGCCTCGCCCCGATACTGCGCGCCGAACCAGCTGCCGGCATCCAGCTTGGCGGCACTCTCGGCATCCAGCTTCACCAGCTTGCCACGGCCATTGGAACAGCGCTTGAGACCGGCGTCGTGCCAGATCACGGGGGTACCGTCGCCAAGCAGCTGAACGTCCAGCTCGACCCACTGGCAGCCGGCGTCGTGCGCGGCCTGAACCGCTGCCAGGGTATTCTCGGGGGCGCGTGCGGACAGGCCGCGATGCGCGATGTAACGGGGGGCGTCGCTGGCTGGCGCGGTCACACTCTGAGTCATTGCGTCGAGGTCTCCGGCGACTACCGTCTGCGGCACTCGCCAACAATCCATGTTCAAGTGATAGAGAGCTCCCCTGTCGCGGCGCTGAGCATCGAAGCGCTACGGGTCACACCGGGGAAATGCAGGCGCGGCCATGGGACGCCGTGCCAAGGGTTGACCTTCGGCTACGCGGGGGCCGTCGTCAAGCTGAACCGTCGGAATGAGGACCGCAAACGTTCAAGCGTCCCAATGCCGGGGCGTCAGGCGTGAAAACTAGCTCATGAAGATGACGATTGCGTGATCCCGTCACCGTTTGTCATATGAGAATGGTTATTGTTATTTTGTGCGTTTGCATATTGTTTGCAATAATGCGCCGCCATTCCCCCGCGGCGAGTTGGCGCGGGGCGAGGGTTGAAAAAATAACGACGAGAAAATCGGCGAGAGGCGGATCATGCGGATGAACGGCGAGAGGGTATTACTGGGAACGTTGCTGATATCGGCGGGGTGGGGCGCGGCGGCGCAGGTCTTGGCGGCCGATGCCGCCTCCACCGCGGCGGACGTCTCGAACGAAACGATGGTCATCACGGCGACGCGCTCCGGTGCCGAGCGACAGGACTCGCCGCAGGTGATCCGCGTGATCACGCGCGAGGAGCTCGAACAGCAGCAGCGGATCACCTCTGACTCGTCGGAGATGCTCAGCAATCTGCTGCCGGACTATTCGCCCCCGCGCCAGAAGATGAGCGGCAGTGGCGAGACGCTGCGCGGGCGGGCGCCGCTGGTCATGATCGACGGTATTCCGCAATCCAATCCGTTGCGCCCCACCGGGCGCGAGCTGCACACCATCGACTTCTCGATGATCGATCACATCGAGGTCATCAAGGGGGCGAACGCCACCAATGGCCTGGGCGCTGCCGGTGGCGTCATCAACCTGATCACCAGGCGACCCGAGCCGGGCTCGTTCAATCAGCATTTCGAAGCCGAGGTGACCACGCCGACGTCGGAGCTGAACGGGGACACCACCAGCTATCGCACCCACTACGGCGTCAGTGGCAACAAGGACGCCCTCGACTATCTCTTCTCGCTGAGCTACGAGGATCAGGGGCGCTACGTGGATGGGGATGGCGATCCCATCGGCGTCGACAATACCCAGGGCGATCTGATGGATTCCGACGCCTACGACGTGTTCGGCAAGGTCGCCTACTGGTTCGACGATGACCGCCGGCTGCAGCTCAGCGTCAATCACTATCGTCTCGAGGGGCAGAACCACTACGTCAGCGTCCCGGGCGATCGTGAAAACGGGGTGCCCACCACCTCGAAGCGTGACGAGCCGGAAGGGTCTGCGCCCTACAACAGGGTCTGGACCACCGGCGTTACCTGGGACGACTACGATCTGGCCGGCATGCACCTGAACGTGCTGGCGTTCTACCAGGACTACGAATCGCTGTTCGGGGCCACCAATTCCGGGTCGTTCCAGGATCCGAGCATCGCGCCGGTGGGCACGCTCTACGACCAGACCATGGCGGAGACGCAGAAGTACGGGCTCAAGACGTCGCTGACCAAGGATGGACTGTGGGACGACCGCATCAAGCTGACGCTGGGCCTCGACGTGATGCGCGACGAGACAGAGCAGTCCCTGTGGGGCACGGATCGAACCTACGTGCCCGAGATCCGATACACCGATATCTCACCGTTCGTGCAGGTGGACTTCAGCCCGATCGAGTCGGTGACCCTCTCGGCCGGCGCGCGCCATGAGTATGCCAAGCTCGATATCGACAGTTACCGGACGGTAGCCGCCAACGGCGGGATCGATGTCGAGGGCGGCTCGCCCGACTTCGAGGAGACGCTCTACAACGCCGGTGTGGTGTGGCGCCCCATCGACAACTGGAGCCTGTTCACCAACTATTCGGAAGGGTTTTCGATCCCCGACGTCGGCCGCGTGCTGCGTGGCATCAATACGCCGGGTCAATCGGTCGACAGCTTCGAGAATCTGCGCCCCATCGTCACGGACAACATCGAAACCGGTGTGCGCTACGACGATGGTCGTCTGAACGCCGAATTGTCGTACTACGTTTCATCGTCCGACTTCGGCACGCGCCTGACGACACGGGACGACGCCTTCGTGATGCAACGCGAAGAGACCGAAATCGAGGGCATCGAAGCTTCCGTCGGCTACGAGTTCACCGACAGGCACTCGGGAAGAGTGGCCTACTCCCATACCCGGGGACGCTACGACAGCGACGACAACGGCACGCTCGATTCCAGACTCAATGGCCTCAACGTCGCCCCAGACCGTTTGATCGCGAGCTGGTCCGCGCGATGGTCGCCGAAATGGACCTCTTTCCTGCAGGTCAACCACGCGTTCGACAAGAGCTTCGACGACAGCGCCAATGGCTGGGATACCGACTTCGACGGTTACACGCTGGTCGACGCCGCCGTCGGCTACCAGTTGCCGGTGGGCGAACTGAACGTCGGCATCGCCAACCTGTTCGACAAGCAGTACATCACCTACTACTCCCAGAGTGCGCTCGACAGCCCCAGTGCCGATTACATGAACGACCGCTATTTCGCCGGTCGCGGACGGACGCTCTCCGTGGGCTACAGTGTCGACTTCTAAATGGCGCGGCAAGCGACCTGGTCCTGGGGATCGGTGGCAGGCAAGGGCCCAATGACGCGACGCGAACTATTGGTCATGGCGCTGGCCCTGGGGGCGGCGCCCGGTGTGGCATTCGCCGCTGGCGACAAGCACGACGCTTCCTCGCCACGCATCGTGACGCTGTTCCAGGGCGCTACCGATACCGCGGTGGCGCTTGGCGTGACGCCGGTCGGGGTGGTGGAGTCGTGGCAGGACAAGCCGATCTATCCCTATCTGCGGGCGGCACTGTCCGGCGTCACGCTGGTAGGGCTCGAGACCCAGCCCAGTCTCGAGGACATTGCGCTGCTGGCTCCCGATCTGATCGTCGCTTCGCGGTTCCGGCACCAGCGCATCGAACCGCTGCTGTCGGCGCTGGCGCCGGTGCTGATGCTCGACGATATCTACCGGTACCGTCGCACGCTCGACGCCATGGCACGGGCGCTGCAGCGGGAGCCGCGAGCGGCGGTGCTGTCGAGTACGCTGACGCGGCGCTTGGCGCTGCTGCGGCGACGGCTGGAGCGTCGCTTCGGCGATCGCTGGCCGTTGACGGTGTCGTTGCTCGACGTTCGCGCCGGCGAGATTCGCAGCTATCTGGCGGCGAGCTTCGGCGGGTCGCTCCTGTCCGAACTCGGCTTCCAGTGGAACCGGGTTTCGGGAGCGTCGTCTGGCGTGATGCTGCAGTTGGGTGGCGTCGAGAGCCTGCCGGCGATCGACGCCGATGTCTTTTTCGTGTTGCGTTGTCGCGGCCAGTCCGCCGAGGCCCACTATCGACGCTTGAGCGAGCATCCGCTATGGCAGCGTCTGTCGACGGTGCGCCACGGGCGTGTCTGGGAGGTCGATCCGGTTGCCTGGAGCCTGTCCGGCGGAATTCTGGGTATTTTCGCCATTCTCGACGATCTGGACGCCTGGCTGGCGTCCGCAGGGGAGAGCTCGTGAGGGTGCGGCTGGGGTGGCTCGCGTCGGGGCTGGCGGTGGCGTTCGTGCTGAGCCTGATGGCCGGCGCGCACTGGGTGGGGCCGGTCAAGGTGTGGCATGCCCTCTGGTCACCCTCGGCCACCGATGTCGACGATCTGCTGATCCGGACAACACGCCTGACGCGTACGCTGGTGGCGCTGATCGTCGGCGCGGGACTCGGTATGGCGGGCGGCATCATGCAGACGCTGACGCGCAATCCGCTGGCGTCTCCCGGGTTGCTGGGCATCAACGCCGGGGCGCTGTTCGTGGTGGTGCTGCTCGTCACCTTGGGTGGTGCGCTGCCGGTCTGGCTGGTCAGTGCCGGTGCCTTCGGCGGTGCCGCGCTGGCGGCGGCGGCGGTGTGGTGGATCGCCATGGGCCGTCCCGGACAGGCGGGGCCGTTGCGCCTGATTCTGGCCGGCGCGGCGCTTACCGCGCTGTTTCACGCCTTCAGTCAGGCGCTCCTGGTGGTCGACCAGCAGGGCCTGGACTCAGTGCTGTTCTGGCTGGCCGGATCGGTGTCGGCGCGGCCGCTATCGGAGACCTGGCCGTTGATGCTGCTGTCGTCGGTGGCCCTGCTGGCGTGCTGGCCGCTGTCGGGACAGTGGAATGTGCTGGCCGCCGGAGAGTCGATCGCCGTGGGGGCAGGCGTGCGGGTGGGGAGGCTTCAGGGCGTGTCGGTGGCGCTGATCGTCGTGCTGGCCGGCGCGGCGGTGGCCATGGCGGGAAACATCGCCTTCGTCGGTTTGATCGTGCCGCACGTCGCGCGGCGGCTGACCGGACCGGATCATCGCCATTGGTTGCCCGCTGCCGCACTGGTGGGGGCGACGCTGCTGCTGCTGGCGGACATCGCCGCGCGCACCCTGATCCTGCCCGAAGAAGTGCCGATCGGCGTGATGACCGCGCTGGTCGGTGCGCCGCTGTTCATGGGGCTGATCAGACGTCAGGGGCACCTGAATGATTGAGACCGGCGCGTTACGAATCGGCGGTTTTTCCCGCGTATTCGTCTGGCGACCGTGGCGTCGCGTGGCGATCGCCTCGCTACTGCTGGGGCTCGCCATCGTGGCATGCCTGTCGCTCGGCAAGGTGCCGTTGGCGCCCCGTGAGCTGGCAGCGGCGCTGTCGGCGCCAGGCAGCGATCTCGGCCTGATCGTATGGCAACTGCGTCTGCCGCGCACGCTGCTGGGCGCCATGGCGGGCGGTGCGCTGGCGCTCTCCGGATGGTTGCTGCAACAGGTGGTGCGCAATCCTCTGGCGTCGCCCGATACCCTGGGCGTGACCGGCGGGGCCAGCGCCGCGGCGGTTGGTTATCTGGCCTTTCTCGCCGGTACGTTTGGCAGCGCGTGGCTGCCGTTGGCGGCGGCGAGCGGCTCGCTCACGGCAGTGGGGCTGGTGTACGCGCTGTCCTGGCAACAGGGGGTGACGCCATTGCGCCTGGTGCTGATGGGTATCGGGCTTTCCGCCATGCTGGCGGCGGTGACGACGTTCATGCTGGCGTCCAGCCCCTTGTCCACCACGCTATCGGCCTACGTCTGGCTGACCGGAAGCGTCTACGGTGGCAACTGGACCGAGGTGTCGCAACTGGCGTCGTGGTTCGTCGGCGCCTTGCTGTTTATGGTGCCGCTGACCCGTTTCGCGCTGCTCGCGCCGCTGGACGATGCGCTCGCGGTGGGCATTGGCGTACGCGTGCAACTTCTGCGGGGGGCACTGACGCTGCTGGCCGCGGGGCTGGCCGGTATCGCGGTCGCCTGGGGCGGCGCCATCGCCTTCGTCGGGCTGGTGGCGCCACATCTGGCGAGGCGCCTGGTGCGCGGGCCGGGAGCGGCACAGATCGTCATGGCGGGCGTGATCGGCAGCGCGATGGTCGTGCTGGCGGATCTGCTGGGACGCACGCTGCTCCTGCCGCTGGACCTGCCCGCGGGCATCTTCGTGGCGGCCGTCGGCGCGCCATTCTTTCTTGGCTTGTTGATCCGGCAGGTACGCTGACTCCATGACGACGATCGCCGCGCACGAACTCACCCTGGGCTACCAGCGTCGGACCATCTTGGACGCGTTGTCGCTGACGCTGCCGGAAGGCCGGATATCCGTGCTCGTGGGCAGCAACGGCTGCGGCAAGAGCACGCTGCTCAAGGCGCTGGCGCGCCTGCTGTTGCCGTGGCAGGGCAACGTGATTCTCGACGGACGCGACATTCAACGGCAGCCGACCAGGGCCGTGGCGAGGCTGTTGTCGCTGTTGCCGCAGCAGCCGATGGCGCCGGAGGGCATCACCGTGCGCCAGTTGGTCACGCTGGGGCGTCATCCCCATCAGAGCTGGTTGGCGCAATGGTCGGAGCAGGACGAGCGCAAGGTCGAGCAGGCGCTCAGGCGCACCGAACTGAGCGAGTTTGCCGAGCGCCGGGTCGAGACGCTCTCCGGCGGCCAGCGTCAGCGGGCCTGGATCGCCATGGCGGTGGCCCAGGATACGCCCTTGATGCTGCTCGACGAGCCGACATCCTTTCTCGATCTCGCTCATCAGATGGAGGTGCTGGAGTTGCTTGCGAGCCTCAACCGCGAGTCGGGCAAGACCATCGTCATGGTGCTGCATGACCTCAACCTGGCCTGTCGCTACGCCGATCATATCGTGGCGCTGCGCGATGGCCGGATCCACGCGCAGGGCACGCCCCACGAAGTGATCACCCGCCAGCGGGTCAAGGAGATCTTCCAGCTCGATTGCCAGGTGATCGACGATCCCTATTTCCATACGCCGCTGTGCATCCCGTTCGCCAGGCGGAAGGATGCATGAGCGAAGCGTCCCGCACCCACGGTTTCGATCCTGCGCATTGGCACTACCTGGCAGGTACGCTGCGCTTGAAGTCGGCCGCACGGGCTGACTCGCGCTCGCTGGACGTCGCCGATTTTCTCGATCCCAGGCGCTGTCGCGAACTGCTCGATCATCTGGGGC
>NZ_CEXLVS010000131.1:0-11392 GCF_982684285.1 Salinicola sp.
ACTCCTCGGGAGAGGGGAGTTCGCCGAACATCAGCAGATAGCACAGCTCCACGTAGTTGGAGTTCTCGGCCAGCTGCTCGATCGGGTAGCCGCGGTGGAGCAGCGTGCCGGCGGCGCCATCGATGTAGGTAATGCCGGATTCGCACGAGGCGGTAGCGACGAAGCCAGGATCGTAGGTGAACAGGCCTTCTGCGGTCAGGCTGCGGACGTCGATGACATCGGGGCCGATGGTGCCGGCATATACCGGCAGCTCGATGGCGTTGTCGACACCATCGACCGCTAGTTTCGCTTTTCTGTCAGCCATGTTGGCCTCCTTTATCGTGACATAAGTCTTTGTCTTTACTGCCGTGCGGGCGAAAAATAGTTTGCCCACTATAGATTTCCGCGGGGGATTGTCAATTCGCCTAGGTCGCCTTGACACCGTGGTTGCGGCGTTTGTCGTGGATTCTGGGAAGGTGGTGGAGTGCCGGGGACAATGATGTGATCCGTGGCCTTTCGGGCTGAGTCGCCATCATACCCATCGAGTGGGGCGGGCCGACAGCGACAAAATAAATTTCATGGACTGTCGACAACCCGGAAGCCAGCGGCGGCGGGCCCGGTGGGGCATTTTCCCTGTCAATGGCGTGTGTGGTGATTTGTCATACCGTTACCCAAACCCTATAATCTGCAACCGCACGATATGGCATCGTCAGCCGGTTTGGGCCGCATCGGAACTGCATCTTGCGACCGTGATCCAGCTTCTAAAAACCACCGCCCTGAACGGGCACGACCCGTTTGGGTTAAGAGAGTGTTTAAGAGCCGTGAATAGCAAACGTCCAGTAAACCTCGACCTGTCCACCATCCATTTTCCACTTCCCGCACTCACCTCTATCGCACATCGCATCACCGGCGTCATCCTTTTCGTCGGGCTGATCTTCGGCTTCTGGGCGCTGGACGCTTCGCTGTCTTCTCCCGAGGGGTTCGAGTCGGTGCGTAGTGCCCTGGCGCACAACGTGCTGGTGAAGCTGATTGCCTGGGGCCTGCTGTCGGCGCTCGGCTTCCACTTCGTTGCGGGGATCAAGCACCTGCAGATGGACACCGGCTACGGTGTCGATCTCGAGGGTGGCAATCGCAAGGCGCAGATCACCGTCGTGATCAGTGCCGTTCTGGTGGTTCTGGCAGGAGTCTGGGTATGGTAACCAACATCACGAACCTCGGCCGCAGCGGCTTGTCCGACTGGCTGATCCAGCGTGTCTCCGCCGTGGTGCTGGCGCTTTATGCACTGTTTGTCGTGGCTTATCTGCTGTTTCATCCGAACCTGGACTACGCCACCTGGAGTGGACTGTTCGCCCAGACCTGGATGCGCATCTTCTCCTTGCTGGCCTTCATTTCCATGGCCGCTCACGCCTGGGTCGGTCTGTGGACGGTATCCACCGACTATCTCAAGCACACCGGTGTTCGCTTCGGCTTCCAGGCCGTCGTGATTCTTGCCATCTTCGTTTTTCTGGTGTGGGGCGTTCAAGTCCTCTGGGGAGCCTGATCCATGTCAACCATGCGTAACCTGAGTTTTGACGCCATCATCATCGGTGGTGGCGGTTCCGGCCTGCGAGCGGCGCTCGAACTGGCCAAGTCCGGCAAGAAGACCGCGGTCCTGTCCAAGGTTTTCCCGACCCGTTCCCACACCGTTTCCGCGCAGGGCGGCATTACCTGTGCCATCGCTTCCGCCGATCCCAATGACGACTGGCGCTGGCACATGTACGACACGGTCAAGGGCGGCGACTACATCGCCGACCAGGACGCAGCGGAGTATCTCTGCTCCGAGGGACCCAAGGCGGTGTTCGAGCTCGAGCACATGGGGTTGCCGTTCTCGCGTTTCGACAACGGCCGGATCTACCAGCGTCCGTTCGGCGGTCAGTCCAAGGATTTCGGCAAGGGCGGGCAGGCCGCGCGGACCTGCGCCGCCGCCGACCGTACCGGGCATGCGCTGCTGCACACGCTCTATCAGAACAACCTGAAGAACAACACGGTCTTTCTCGACGAGTGGTACGCCATCGATCTGGTGAAGAACGCCAACGGCGATGTCGTCGGCTGCATCGCGCTGTGCATCGAGACCGGTGAAGTCGTTCACGTCAAATCCAAGGCGACCGTGCTGGCGACCGGCGGGGCGGGTCGTATCTACGCTTCGACCACCAATGCCCTGATCAATACCGGCGACGGTATCGGGATGGCGCTGCGCGCCGGCTTCCCGATGCAGGACATGGAGATGTGGCAGTTCCACCCGACCGGCATCTATGGCGCCGGCACGCTGGTCACCGAAGGATGTCGCGGTGAAGGCGGCTACCTGATCAACAAGGACGGCGAACGGTTCATGGAGCGCTATGCGCCCAACGCCAAGGATCTGGCCGGCCGCGACGTGGTCGCCCGCTCCATGGTCATGGAAGTGCTGGAAGGGCGCGGCTGCGGTGAAAATGGCGACCACGTCATGCTGAAACTCGATCATCTGGGCGAAGAGGTGTTGATGAAGCGCCTGCCCGGTATCGTCGAACTCTCCAAGACGTTCGCCCATGTCGATCCGGTCAAGGAGCCGATCCCGGTCACGCCGACCTGCCACTACATGATGGGCGGGATCCCGACCAACGTGCACGGCCAGGCCATCACCCAGGATGGCGACGGCAACGACCGGGTCGTCAACGGTCTGTTCGCCTGTGGCGAGGCGGCCTGCGTCTCGGTTCACGGCGCCAATCGCCTGGGGGGCAACTCGCTGCTCGATCTGGTGGTGTTTGGCCGGGCTGCCGGGATCTATATCGACCAGGCGCTCAGCGAGGGTATCGACTATCTCGACGCCTCCGCCTCGGACATCGAGCGTGCGACCAGCCGGTTGGCACGCTGGAACGAGTCCAGTGGCGGCGAGTCCGTCCCCGAACTCAAGGCCGAGCTGCAGAACACCATGCAGAACGCCTTCGGTGTCTTCCGCCAGGAAGACAACATGCAGGAAGGGGTCAAGAAGCTGGCGGAGCTGCGCGAGCGTATCGGACAGGCCCACCTGGGCGACAAGTCCGACGTCTTCAATACGGCGCGTGTCGAGGCGCTGGAACTCGACAACCTGCTGGAGGTGGCCGAGGCCACCGCGATCGCGGCGCTCGATCGCAAGGAGAGCCGCGGCGCTCACTCGCGCTACGACTATCCGGATCGCGACGACGTCAACTGGCTCAAGCACTCGCTCTTCCATCCGGGCGACAAGACCGTGACCAAGCGTGACGTCAATTTCACGCCGAAGACGGTCGATACTTTCGAGCCGAAAGTCCGTACCTACTAAGGGGGTTGTCAACGATGTCCAATCTTCAGGTTTCCGTTTACCGCTACAACCCTGAGACCGATTCCGCGCCCTACATGCAGGAGTTTCAGGTCGATACCCAGGGGCGCGATCTGATGGTTCTCAACGTGCTGACCATGATCAAGGATCAGGACAGCTCACTGGCTTTCCGTCGCAGTTGCCGAGAGGGCGTCTGCGGCTCCGACGGCATGAACATGAACGGCACCAATGGCCTGGCCTGCATCACGCCGCTGTCGGACGTGGCCAAGGACAACAAGCTGGTGCTGCGCCCGCTGCCGGGCCTGCCGGTCATGCGTGACCTGGTGGTCGACATGGGTCTGTTCTACAAGCAGTACGAGCGCATGCAGCCGTATCTGCAGAACGACACGACGGCGCCGGCGATCGAGCGTCTCCAGTCTCCGGAAGAGCGCGACAAGCTGGATGGCCTGTACGAATGCATCCTGTGCGCCTGCTGCTCGACCTCCTGCCCGTCTTTCTGGTGGAACCCGGACAAGTTCGTCGGTCCCGCCGGCCTGCTGCAGGCCTATCGCTTCCTGGCGGATTCGCGGGACAACGCCACTCAGGCGCGTCTGGCCGAGCTGGAAGACCCGTTCAGCCTGTTCCGGTGCCGCGGCATCATGAACTGCGTCGCGGTCTGTCCGAAAGGGCTGAATCCGACCCGGGCCATCGGGAAAATTCGCGAAATGCTGTTGTCCAACGCGACCTGATCGTCAAAGGCGGCATCTACGACTTAAATCGTAGCGCTGGGCTTGTTATCATGTCGCCACGCTACCGGCTGCGGCGCGATGTCGCAGCCGGTCAGAGCTCAAGATGTCAGCCGGTGCCTCGTGCACCGGCTTTTAACGATCATGAAGACGCCTTGAATGGCATGGTCGTTGGCCGTCTCGCGACGGTTCCGGAGTGACGCCGAGGCGCAGCTGCGACCGGCGCCGACAACACCCCATCAGTGTAGGGTGAACGAGAGATGCAAGAAGGCATAATGGAGTTGATGTGGCGCACTTCCCACATGAGCGGCGGCAACGCCCACTATGTGGAAGCGCTCTACGAGCAGTACCTGAATGATCCCGCGACCGTTCCCGATGAGTGGCGCCAAGCTTTCGAACAGTTGCCACGCCTGGAAGGCTCTCCCTCCCAAGACGTCCCCCTCAGTCCCATCCGGGAACAGTTCTATCAGCTGGCGCGTGAGCGCCGCGCCCCGGCGACCGCCGCCACCGGCAGCAGCGAGAACCGCAAGCAGGTCAAGGTTCTCCAGCTGATCAACGCGTATCGCTTCCGCGGCCACCAGCGCGCGAACATCGACCCGCTCGGTCTGCGCAAGCCCGACACGGTTCCCGATCTCGACCTCTCCTTCCACGATTTGACCCAAGCCGACATGAACACCGAGTTCCAGACCGGTTCGTTCTTTCTGGGCAAGGAAGAGGCGTCACTCAAGGAGATCGTCGAGGCGCTGGAGCAGACCTACTGCCGCTCGATCGGCTGCGAGTTCATGCACATCGTCAACACCGAGGAGAAACGCTGGTTGCAGCAGCGTTTCGAGTCGGTGCGTTCCAAGCCGAAATACAGTCAGAGCGAACGCCAACATCTGCTGGAGCGCCTGACCGCGGCGGAGGGGCTGGAGAGCTATCTCGCTTCCAAGTACCCGGGTACCAAGCGGTTCGGTCTGGAGGGGGGCGAATCCTTCATCCCGATGATGGACGAGGTGATTCAGCGCAGCGGCAACTACGGCGTCAAGGAAGTGGTGATCGGCATGGCCCACCGCGGACGTCTCAACCTGCTGGTCAACATCCTCGGCAAGAGCCCGTCGGAACTGATCGACGAATTCGATGGCAAGAAGCAGATCGAACAGGGTTCCGGGGACGTCAAGTATCACCAGGGCTTCAGCTCCAATGTGATGACGCCCGGTGGCGAGGTCCACCTGGCACTGGCGTTCAACCCCTCGCACCTGGAGATCGTCTCTCCGGTGGTGGAAGGGTCCGTTCGGGCGCGTCAGGATCGCCGTCAGGACGGCGACGGCAAGCAGGTACTGCCGGTGGTGGTGCATGGCGATGCCGCCTTCGCCGGCCAGGGCGTGGTGATGGAAACCTTCCAGATGTCGCAGACCCGGGGCTACAAGACCGGCGGGACATTGCACATCGTGATCAACAACCAGGTCGGTTTCACCACCTCGCGTGCCGACGATGCGCGTTCGACGGAGTATTGCACCGATATCGCCAAGATGGTCCAGGCGCCGATTCTGCACGTCAATGGCGACGACCCGGAAGCGGTGCTCCATGCGACCCAGGTCGCCGTGGACTATCGCAACGAGTTCCAGCGCGACGTCGTCATCGACCTGGTCTGCTACCGTCGCCGTGGCCACAACGAGGCCGACGAGCCCTCCGGCACCCAGCCGTTGATGTATTCCAAGATCAAGTCCCACAAGTCGACGCGGACGCTCTACGTCGAGCAGCTGATCGAGGAAGGCGTGCTGGACGAGGACCAGGCCAAGCAGATGGGCGAGCAGTATCGCGACGATCTGCTGGCCGGGAACCATGTCGCCAACGCGCTGGTCAAGCAGCCCAACACCGGCCTGTTCGTCGATTGGACGCCGTACCTCGGTCACGAGTGGAGCGGAGACACCGACACCAGTTGCGATCTCGACCATCTGACCCAGTTGGCGCAGAAGATGAGCGAGATCCCCAACGGCATCGACGTCCAGCGTCAGGTCGCGCGGGTCTACGAGGAGCGGCGCAAGATGCTGGCCGGCAACCAGCCGCTTAACTGGGGCTTTGCCGAGACGCTGGCCTACGCCACCCTGGTCGATGCCGGCCATCCGGTGCGCCTGACCGGGCAGGATACCGGGCGGGGGACGTTCTCCCACCGCCATGCCGTGGTGCATAACCAGGCCGACGCCTCGACCTATGTTCCGCTGCAACATATCAAGGACGACCAGCCCGCCTTCGCCATCTACGACTCCTTCCTGTCGGAAGAGGCCGTCCTGGCGTTCGAATACGGCTACGCCACCACCGCGCCCAACTCGCTGATCATCTGGGAAGCCCAGTTCGGCGACTTCTTCAACGGCGCTCAGGTCGTGGTCGATCAGTTCATCTCCTCGGGCGAGTCGAAATGGGCGCGTCTGTGTGGCCTGACGCTGCTGCTGCCGCATGGCTACGAGGGGCAGGGGCCGGAGCACTCCTCCGCGCGTCTCGAGCGTTTCCTGCAGCTCTGCGCCGAGCACAACATGCAGGTCTGCGTGCCGACCACGCCGGCGCAGATCTTCCACCTGTTGCGCCGTCAGGTGATCCGTCCGCTGCGCAAGCCGCTGGTGGTGATGTCTCCCAAGAGCCTGCTGCGCCACAAGGCCGCGACCTCGACCATGGAGGAGCTGGCGGAGGGGCGCTTCCAGATGGTCATCCCCGACGTCGGCGAGCGGGACCCCCAGCAGGTCAAGCGAGCCGTGCTCTGTTCGGGCAAGGTCTACTACGATCTCGCGACCTACCGCTCCGAAAACGAGCGTGACGACACCGCGATCATTCGTGTCGAGCAGCTCTATCCGTTCCCCAAGGACGAGCTGTGGGAAGCGCTCAAGACCTATCCGAATCTGGAGCAGGTCGTCTGGTGTCAGGAAGAGCCGCTCAACCAGGGCGCCTGGTATCAGAGTCAGCACCATCTGCGCCTGGTGGCGGGCATGGTGCGCGAGGGATTGGATCACAGCCTCAAGTTCGCTGGTCGTCCGGCATCCGCCGCGCCAGCCGCGGGCTACATGTCTGTCCATGTGGCCCAACAGAGCCAGCTGGTCGACGACGCTTTCAACGCGTAAGGCGCCTTGCCGCTGAGACAGGCGCGAGAGAAAAGAGACTAAGGATACGACATGGCTACTGATATCAAAGCGCCGACTTTTCCCGAATCCGTTGCCGAGGGAACGGTCGCCACTTGGCACAAGAAAGTGGGCGATAGCGTCGAGCGCGATGAACTGATCGTCGAGATCGAGACCGACAAGGTTGTCCTCGAGGTGGTGGCGCCCGAGGCCGGCACCCTCTCCGAGATCAAGATCGAGGAGGGCGATACCTGCGAATCCGAACAGGTGCTGGGCGTTCTCGGTGCCGCCTCCGAAGGCGGCAAGAGTGAAGATAAGCCGGCCAGCGAAGACCAGTCGGGCGGCAAAGACAAATCGGGTGGCGAGCAGAAGGCGGGTGGCGAGAAGCCGGCTGCCAAGCCCGCCGCATCCGGCAAGAGCTTCGAGGTCAAGGCGCCGAGCTTCCCCGAGTCCGTGCAGGAAGGCACCGTCGCCAGCTGGACCAAAAAAGTCGGTGAAGCGGTCAAGCGCGACGAAGTGCTGGCCGAGATCGAGACCGACAAGGTCGTGCTGGAAGTCGTCGCCCCGGCCGACGGCGCGCTCTCCGAGATCAAGGTCGAGGAAGGCGAGGTGGTCGAATCCGAAGCGGTCCTGGCGCTCTTCTCCGAAGGCGCAGGTGGCGAGGGCGATAGCGGCGCTTCCGCCGAATCCGCCGGCGACCAGGACGAGGCTCCCGCCGCCGACGGCGAGGAAGACGCCAAGGTGGACGGCAAGATTCTGGCACCTGCCGCGCGCAAGCTGGCTGCCGAGAACGATCTCGACGTCAGCAAGATCGAGGGCACCGGCAAGGGCGGTCGGATATTGAAGGAAGACGTGCAGAAGGCGGTCAAGGACGGCTCGGCGAAGAAATCCGCCAAGCCGGCTGCCGCCGCCGCACCGAAAGCGGCTGCGACGCCGGCGGTCGAAGGCGATCGCCCGGAACAGCGCGTGCCGATGAGCCGCCTGCGCCAGACCATTGCCAAGCGCCTGGTCCAGGCTCAGCAGACCGCCGCCATGCTCACCACCTACAACGAGGTGGACATGAGCGCGGTGATGGCACTGCGCAGTGAATACAAGGACACCTTCCTCAAGGCGCACGACGTCAAGCTCGGCTTCATGGGCTTCTTCGTCAAGGCGGCGACCGAGGCGCTCAAGCGCTTCCCCGACGTCAATGCCTCCATCGACGGCACCGATATCGTCTACCACGGCTACCAGGATATCGGCGTCGCCGTCTCCACGCCGCGGGGGCTGGTG
Source organism: Salinicola sp. (assembly GCF_982684285.1). NCBI lineage: Bacteria > Pseudomonadati > Pseudomonadota > Gammaproteobacteria > Oceanospirillales > Halomonadaceae > Salinicola > Salinicola sp. The sequence continues at coordinate 8,379 of NZ_CEXLVS010000131.1, forward strand.
GTGCCGGTCCTGCGTGATACCGACAGCATGAAGCTGGCCGATGTCGAGAAGGCGATCGGCGATTTCGGCAAGCGTGGTCGCGAGGGCAAGCTCGGCATCGACGACATGCAGGGCGGCACCTTCACCATTACCAATGGCGGCATCTTCGGCTCGCTGATGTCGACGCCGATCCTGAATCCGCCGCAGACCGCGATCCTGGGCATGCACAAGATCCAGGAGCGCCCGATGGCGGTGAACGGCAAGGTCGAGATTCGCCCGATGATGTACCTCGCCGTCTCCTACGACCACCGCATGATCGACGGCAAGGACGCGGTTCAGTTCCTGGTGGCGATCAAGTCGCTGCTGGAAGACCCGGCGCGCCTGTTGCTGGATATCTGATGACCGGAGCCCGGACCTCTCGCGTCCGGGCCAGCGGATATTCGCACCGTCGCACACGAATTCGAAGACTGAACGTCAAACGAAGCGAACAGGAATATTTTCATGGCCGATAAATTCGATGTGATCGTCATTGGCGCTGGCCCGGGAGGCTACGTCGCCGCGATTCACGCCGCGCAACTGGGCCTCAAGACAGCCTGCGTCGAGAAGTGGGTCAACAAGGAAGGCAAGACGGTTCACGGCGGCACCTGCCTGAACGTGGGCTGCATCCCCTCCAAGGCACTGCTGGAGACTTCGCACAAGTTCGTCGAGACGCGCGACCATTATGCCGAAATCGGCATCAACGTCGGCGATGTGGCGACCGACGTGAAGAAGATGATGGAGTTCAAGAACAGCGTCATCGCCAAGAACACCGGCGGTATCAGCATGCTGTTCAAGTCCAACGGCGTCACGGCGCTGGAAGGCACCGGCAAGCTGCTCGATGGCAAGAAGGTCGAAGTGACCGGTCACGACGGCAAGACCGAGACCTATGAGGCCGACAACGTCATCATCGCCTCCGGTTCGGTGCCGGTGAACATTCCGCCGGCGCCGATGACCGACGACGTTATCGTCGATTCCGCCGGTGCGCTGGAGTTCGCCGAGGCGCCCAAGCGTCTGGGCGTGATCGGCGCCGGGGTCATCGGTCTCGAGCTGGGCAGCGTCTGGAGCCGCCTGGGCAGCGAAGTCACCGTCCTCGAGGCGCTGGATACCTTCCTGCCGATGGTCGACCAGGCGATCGCCAAGGATGCCCAGAAGCTGTTCAAGAAACAGGGCCTGGACATCAAGATGGGCGCGCGGGTGACCGGCTCGGAGATCAAGGGCAAGGGCAAGTCCCGCGAGGTCGTGGTCAAGTACACCGACAGCGACGGCGAGCAGGAACAGACCTTCGACAAGCTGATCGTCTGTGTCGGCCGCAAGCCCTATACCGAGAATCTGCTCGACGATGGCGCCGGCATCAAGCTCGACGAGCGTGGCTTCATCTTCGTCGATGACCAGTGCCGTACCAATGTCTCCGGCGTCTACGCCATCGGCGACGTGGTGCGTGGCCCGATGCTGGCCCACAAGGCGTCCGAAGAGGGTGTCATGGTCGCCGACATCATCGCCGGCCAGAAGCCGGAGATGAACTACGACGCCATTCCCAGCGTCATCTACACGGCGCCGGAAGTGGCCTGGGTCGGTATCAACGAGCAGCAGGCCAAGGAGCAGGGCATCGAGGTCAAGACCGGTGCCTTCCCGTTCTCGGCCAGCGGTCGCGCACTGGCCAACAATGCGCCGGAAGGGATGGTCAAGGTCATCGCCGATGCCGAGACCGACCGCGTCCTGGGCGTCCATATTCTCGGCCAGCACGCCGGCGAATTGATCGCCCAGGGCGTGATTGCCATGGAGTTCGGTTCCAGTGCCGAAGACCTGGCGCTGACCTGTTTCGCACACCCGACGCTGTCGGAGGCGGTGCACGAGGCGGCGCTGGCTGTCGATGGGCACGCCATTCACATGGCCAACCGCAAGAAACGCAAATAGGTCATTCTCCAGCGTTTCCTGCACTAGGTGCCATTCCCATGGGGATGGCACGGGGGCGACGGGCCGGTTTTCGGCTCGTTGCCATTCGAGTCACATGCAACCTAATGGCATGAATCGATGAACCTTCACGAGTATCAGGGCAAACAGCTGTTTGCCGATTACGGTCTTCCCGTTTCCAAAGGCTTCGCCGTCGACACGCCGGATGAAGCCGCGCAGGCCTGCAAGAAAATCGGGGGCGACAAGTGGGTCGTCAAGGCTCAGGTTCACGCGGGCGGCCGCGGCAAGGCCGGCGGCGTCAAGCTGATCAAGAGCCCGGAAGAAGCCAAGGCGTTTGCCGAGCAGTGGCTGGGCAAGAACCTGGTGACCTATCAGACCGACGAGAAAGGTCAGCCGGTCGCCAAGATTCTGGTCGAGAACTGCACCGATATCGCCAGCGAGCTGTATCTGGGCGCCGTGGTCGATCGCGCCACCCGTCGCGTGGTCTTCATGGCCTCCACCGAAGGTGGCGTCGAGATCGAGAAAGTGGCCGAGGAAACTCCCGAGAAGATCCTCAAGGCCGAGATCGATCCGCTGGTCGGCGCTCAGCCGTACCAGGCACGCGAGCTGGCGTTCCAGCTGGGCCTGAACAAGGACCAGATCAAGCAGTTCACCAAGATCTTCCTGGGCCTCTCCAAGCTGTTCCACGACAAGGATCTGGCGCTTCTCGAGATCAACCCGCTGGTGATCACCGACGAAGGCAATCTCCACTGCCTCGACGCCAAGATCAATCTCGATGCCAACGCCATGTATCGCCACCCCGATCTGCAGGCGATGCGCGATCCGTCCCAGGAAGACGAGCGCGAAGCCCACGCCCAGGAGTGGGAACTCAACTACGTGGCGCTCGACGGCAACATCGGTTGCATGGTCAACGGTGCGGGCCTGGCCATGGGTACCATGGACATCGTCAACCTCAACGGCGGCAGCCCGGCCAACTTCCTGGATGTCGGCGGTGGCGCGACCAAGGAGCGCGTGGCGGAAGCGTTCAAGATCATCCTCTCCGATACCAACGTCAAGGCCGTCCTGGTCAACATCTTCGGTGGTAT
>NZ_CEXLVS010000132.1:0-11342 GCF_982684285.1 Salinicola sp.
CCCCTGATCGAAGGTGGCGCTCCGTGGACCGAGCACCGCGCGAATCTCTGCGTCCAATGCCGCGGGAGAGGCGCCCGACGCCACGTGAGGCGAGCCGAACCCCAACGTCCCCGCCAGTGTAGCCAACCGCGGACTCGAGACGATTAGCGGTTGGTTCAACGCAACCGGGCCACACCACGTGACCAAATGTTGCAATATTTCTCCGCTGGTCACCACCAGCGCGGCGAAATCACCGCGCTCGAGCCATTCTGCCGCCGGCGGCGAGGGCGCCCGGTAACGGCGCCGATAGAGCGCCAGGACCTCGACATCCGCACCCCGCTCCCGCAGGCGTTCCGGCAGCAGCTCGCGACCCGACTCGCCGCGAGCCAGCAGCAGGCGCTTGCCGGCCACCGCCCTGAGCGACGCCACTTCCAGCAGCGCTTCGCTGTGTTCGCCGCTCGTCCGCGGGGGGATGACCGCCGGCACGCCCAATTCCGTGTAAAGCCTCTCCGCGGTGGCTTCGCCGACGGCGTAGAAACGCAGCCGCTGCGGCAACTGCGGCCAGTATGACGCAATGGCCTCGGCAAGACACGTCGCCGCCTGCGGACTGACCACGATGACGCCGTGGAACAGGTCGAGATCGAGCAGCGCTGCCCGACCGACGTCCGCCAGCGCCACCGGTTCGAAGCGCAGGAGATCGAGCGCGGCCGTGACGAAACCGCTCCGTTCCAGCGTCCGCGCCAGAATCTCGCCACGCTCCCCGGGACGCGTCAGCAGTACGCGGCCGGTCATCACTCGCCGCCAGCGCCCCCGTAGACCTCGGCGAGGATCTCGCCGGCCCCCTGGGCCAGCAGATCCTCAGCCACCCGAATCCCCAGCGACTCGGGCTCCATGGCCGATCCCCGGCCCTCGGCGCGCAGTACGGTCGAGCCGTCCGGATGGCCAACCAGTCCGCGCAGCCAGAGCGTGTCGCCATCGTTCTCGAGCACGGCGTAGCCGCCGATCGGCACCTGGCAGCCGCCATCCAGGCGCGTGTTGAGCGCCCGCTCGGCGCGCACCCGGGTCGCCGTCGCGGCGTGGTCCAGCGGCGCCAGCAGGGAGACCAGCTCCGCATCGTCATGGCGGCACTCGATGCCCAGCGCCCCCTGGCCGCAGGCCGGCAGGCTCTCTTCCGGGGTAAGCTCCGCGGTGATCCGATCGGCGAGCTGGAGCCGCTCCAGCCCCGCCGTGGCCAGGATGATCGCCTCGAAGTCGCCTGCGTCGAGCTTGCCCAGGCGGGTCTGGACGTTGCCCCGCAGCGAGAGCACTTCGAGGTCCGGCCGGCGCGCGCTGACCTGCAGGCCGCGGCGCAGGCTGGAAGTGCCCACCCGCGCGCCCTCGGGCAGTCCGTCGACGCCGGAGTAGTGGTTGGAGACGAACGCGTCGGTGGGCGCCCCGCTCTCCAGGATCACCGAGAGCCCCAGCCCCTCGGGGAAATGCATCGGTACGTCCTTCATCGAGTGCACGGCCAGATCCGCCCGGCCATCGAGCATCGCCTCCTCGAGCTCCTTGACGAACAGCGCCTTGCCACCGACCTTGGCCAACGGCGTGTCGAGGATCTGGTCACCGCGCGTGGAGAGCGGCACCAGTTCGATGCTCAGGTGCGGATGATGATGTTCGAGCAGCGCCTTGACGTGTTCGGCCTGCCACAGCGCCAGGGCGCTCCTGCGGGTTGCGATTCTCAATCTGTTAGCGTCGGGCACGCCGTTCTCCGGGTCGGATGGACGCCCCAAAACGCCAGGGCATGCTTCGGGATGCGTCATCAAGTGGGTGTTCGTCTGCGCGAACCTCAGCATCCCATGATAAAGCAGTCGCCGACCGAGTAAAAACCGGGCGGCGCGCAGCGCGCCACGCCTTGCATCCAGCTTCTCGACCGCGAGTTTCAGCGTCCTATGCCGACGCTGTCTCTGATACACTCGGGCAATCGTTTCGCAGTTTTCACCCGCAGACCACGCAGAGCTCGATTTTCGATGACGCAGGCAACCAACCAATCCTGGGGCGGACGTTTCAGCGAACCCACCGACGCATTCGTCGCCGCCTTCACCGCTTCGATCCCGTTCGACAAGCGTCTCTATCATCACGATATTCGCGGCTCGATCGCCCATGCCACCATGCTGGCCCGGGTCGGCGTGCTGACCGACGACGAGCGGGACCTCATCGTCGATGGCCTCAATGCCATCGAGGCGGAGATCGAGCGCGGCGAGGTCGAGTGGTCGATCGCCCTCGAAGACATCCACATGAACATCGAAGCGCGGCTGACCGACAGGATCGGCATCACCGGCAAGAAACTGCATACCGGGCGCTCGCGCAACGACCAGATCGCCACCGATATCCGGCTCTACCTGCGCGACGAGATCGACGCCGTGGCCGCCGAGCTCTCGCGCCTGCGCAGCGGCCTGATCGAGCTGGCCGACCGCGAAGCGGACACCATCATGCCCGGCTTCACCCACCTGCAGACCGCCCAGCCGGTGACCTTCGGCCACCACCTGCTGGCGTGGCAGGAGATGTTGACGCGGGATCACGAGCGCCTGCTCGACTGCCGCAAGCGGGTCAACGTGCTGCCGCTGGGCGCCGCGGCGCTGGCCGGCACCACCTACCCCATCGATCGTCACGTCACCGCCGAGCTGCTGGGCTTCGATCGTCCGTCGGAGAACTCGCTGGATGCGGTCAGCGATCGCGACTTCGCCATCGAATTCACCGCCTTCGCCAGCATCCTGCTGATGCACCTCTCGCGCATGAGCGAAGAGATGGTGCTGTGGGCCAGCGCCCAGTTCGACTTCGTCGACCTGCCCGACCGTTTCTGCACCGGCTCCTCGATCATGCCGCAGAAGAAAAACCCGGACGTGCCGGAACTGGTCCGCGGCAAGACCGGACGGGTCTACGGCCACCTGATGAGCCTGCTGACGCTGATGAAGTCCCAGCCGCTGGCCTACAACAAGGACAACCAGGAGGACAAGGAGCCGCTGTTCGACACCCTCGACACGGTCAAGGGCTGCCTGCGCGCCTTCGCCGACATGGCGCCGGCGCTCGAGGCCAAGCCGGACAACATGCTCGAGGCGGCGCGCCGCGGTTTCTCCACCGCCACCGATCTGGCCGACTACCTGGTCAGGGCCGGTGTCGCGTTTCGTGACGCCCACGAGATCGTCGGCAAGGCGGTCGCCTACGGGATCGAGCAGGGCAAGGACCTCTCCGAGATGTCGCTCGAGGAACTCAAGCGCTTCTCCGAGGTGATCAATGAGGACGTCTTCGAGGTGCTGACGCTGGAAGGCTCGGTCGCCGCCCGCAACCACATCGGCGGGACCGCCCCGGATCAGGTCCGCGCCGCCGCAAGCCGCGCACGCGACGCCCTCGCCACCCTCCAGGAGCGCCATCATGTCGCGTAACGTACTCGTCATCGCGGTCTTGAGCACGATGCTGCTGGCGCTGGCCGGTTGCGGTCAGAAAGGGCCCCTCTACCTGCCCGGCGATGGCGAGGCCTCGAAGACCTACGATCCCCAGGGGGATTACGAAACGTCGCAGCCGGCCTCGTCGAAACAGACGCCCGGAGAGAGCGACTCCGACGCGCAGCGCCGCCAGGCGCCCCAGGCCAGCCCGGCGCCGGCAGCCACCTCGCCGACCGCCGAGGAGCTACCGTGACGTTCGACGCTTTCCCCGTCCACGACGGCGTGCTCCACGCCGAGGATATCGCCCTGGATCGGCTGGCCGAACAGTACGGCACGCCCTGCTACGTCTATTCGCGTGCCGCCCTGACTCGACATTTCCGCGCTTACAGCGATGCCCTCGGCGACATGCCGCATCTGGTCTGCTACGCGCTCAAGGCCAACTCCAACCTGGCCGTGCTCGATGTGCTCGCCCGCCTCGGTGCCGGCTTCGACATCGTCTCGGTCGGCGAGCTGGAGCGGGTGCTGGCGGCCGGCGGCGATCCGGCCAAGGTCGTCTTTTCCGGTGTCGCCAAGCAGGCCGACGAGATGGCACGCGCCCTGGAAGTCGGCATCAAGTGCTTCAACGTCGAGTCGCGCCCGGAACTCGAGCGCCTCGATCGCGTCGCCGCCGAGCGCGGCCAGGTGGCGAACATCTCGATCCGGGTCAATCCGGACGTCGACGCCAAGACCCATCCCTATATCTCGACCGGGCTCAAGGCCAACAAGTTCGGCGTGGCCGCGGAAGAGGTGTTCGACCTCTACGCCTGGGCCGCCCAGCGGCCGAACCTCAAGGTCGTGGGACTCGATTGTCATATCGGCTCGCAGTTGACCGAACTCTCGCCGTATCTCGATGCGCTGGATCGCCTGCTCGCGTTGATCGACCGGCTCGCCGGCCACGGTATCGTGATCGAGCACCTGGACATCGGTGGCGGCCTGGGCGTCACCTACCAGGATGAACGTCCGCCGGCGGCTGGCGATTTCGTTCACGCGGTGCGCGAGCGCCTGCGAGGCCGTGAACTGACCCTGCTGCTCGAGCCGGGCCGCTCCATCGCCGCCAACGCCGGCGTGATGCTGACGCGAGTCGAGTACCTCAAGCCCGGCGAGACCAAGAACTTCGCCATCGTCGATGCCGGCATGAACGATCTGATCCGGCCGTCGCTGTACCAGGCCTGGCAACGCATCGAACGCGTCGATGCGCGGCCGTCGCGGCAACCCGCCGTCTACGACGTGGTCGGCCCGATCTGCGAGAGCGGCGACTTTCTCGGCCAGGAGCGCGAACTGGCGATCGCCGAGGGGGATCTGCTCGCGGTGCGTTCGGCCGGTGCCTACGGCTTCGCCATGGCATCCAACTACAACAGCCGCGGCCGCCCCGCCGAAGTCCTCGTCGACGGCGACCGAAGCCATCTGGTACGCCGTCGCGAGAGCCTCGACTCGCTGTGGGCCCTCGAGTCCCGGCTGCCGGGGGAGAGCTGATGCTGCTGAACTTCACCAAGATGCATGGCCTGGGCAACGACTTCATGGTGGTGGACCTGATCACCCAGCGCGCCTACCTGCGGGACGACCAGATCCGCCAGCTGGCCGACCGCCATTTCGGCATCGGTTTCGACCAGTTGCTGCTGGTGGAACCGCCGCGCAAGCCGGACATGGATTTCCGCTACCGGATCTTCAACGCCGACGGCGGCGAGGTGGAGAACTGCGGCAACGGTGCACGCTGCTTCGCCCGCTTCGTCATCGACCAGCGCCTGACCCACAAGCGCGAGTTCCAGGTCGAGACCCTGGGCGGGCCGCTGTCGCTGAAAGTCGATGACGACGGCCGGGTGCGGGTCGACATGGGCACCCCCCGCTTCGCACCGGCGGACGTACCGTTCGTCGCCGATCGCGACGAGGCGTCGCACCATCTCGATATCGACGGCCGGACCGTCACCTTCAGCGTCGCCTCGATGGGCAACCCGCATGCGGTGATCGAGGTCGAGGAGGTCGATAGCGCTCCGGTCGAGACACTCGGCCCGGCGCTGCAGCGCCACCCGAGCTTCCCGCGTCAGGTTAACGTCGGCTTCATGCAGATCGAGTCGCCCCACGCCATCCGCCTGCGCGTCTACGAGCGCGGCGTCGGCGAAACGCTGGCCTGCGGCACCGGGGCCTGTGCGGCGGTGGCCAGCGGCATTCGCCGGGGTGTGCTGCAAAGCCCCGTCGACGTGGAACTTCGCGGTGGTCGCCTGACACTCGAGTGGAAAGGCGGCGAAACGCCTATCGTCATGACCGGCCCCGCCGAACGCGTCTTCGAAGGGCGCATAGCCTTGAACTAGCAGACTCTAATAAAAAGAGACGACGGGCAGGCTGCTGCCTTGTCAGGGATTCACAGGAGAATCAACGCATGTCACGCGCCCAGGTCCCCGAGCCTCGCCAGACACTGGATCCCGATCGGGTCGCCGAATGGCTGGCACAACATACCGACTTTTTCGTCGGCCGAGAGGGACTGCTACAGCAACTCAAGGTACCGCACCCGCATATCCCAGGCGCCGTATCACTACTGGAGCGGCTGGTGCACGACCTGCGCCACCGGGCCGAGGACGCGGAGTGGCGGCTCGAGAACCTGCTCGAATCGGCACGCTATAACGAGGCGCAGTATCGCCGTACCCGCGAGCTGGTACTGGGCCTGATCGAAGCCGAGAACGCCGATGCCCTGGCCGAGGCGCTGTCGACGCAACTGGCCGAACGTTTCCGTACCCAGGGCATCGGCCTGTGGCTCGAAGCGCCACCGGCCTGTCACGCCTCGCCCCGGGACACTAACGCCTGGCAGCCACCGCGGTTCGAATTGACCGACACTGCGCGTCAGCGTCTGGAACTGCTGCTCAACGAACAGACCAGCCGCTGCACCACGCTCGACCGGGAGGACTGGGAGGCCTTGCTGCCGCACTGCAACGCCCCGCCAGAATCCGGCTCCTGCGCCATCACCCGGCTGACGCAGGGGGAGTCGCTGGGTTTCCTGCTGCTGGCCAGTCACGATGGCGAGCACTTCCGGGCCACCCTGGATACGCTGTTCACGGAGTATCTGGGCGAGGTGGTCAGCCGATTGTTGCGGCGTGCCGAGGTCTCCCGTGCAGGCCGCACTTGACGCCTTCCTGAAGCGGCTGGCGCAGCGCGCCAGTCCGGCGACGGTGGACGCCTATCGCCGCGATATCGGCGGCCTGATCGGTTATCTCGAAACACAGGACGTGCACAGCTGGCGCGAGCTCGACGTCACCCTGCTGCGACGCTACCTGGCCCACGAACGCACCCGTGGCATGGCGCCGAGGACCCTGGCGAGGCGCCGCGCCGCGCTGTCCCGTTTCGCCGATGAGCTGGTCAGGCGGGGCGAGCTGGATCACAACCCGGTCCAACTGACCCAGGCGCCCCGTCAGCCGCGCCACCTGCCGAGTCCGGTGGACGTCGATCTGCTCGGCCGGTTTCTGGATACGCCGCATGACGGCGACCCGCTCGAGGTGCGCGACCAGGCCATGCTGGAGCTGTTCTACTCCTGCGGCCTGCGCCTGGCCGAGCTGGCGGCGCTCGACCTCGCCAGCCTCGACCAGCGTCACGTGCGGGTCGTGGGCAAGGGCGGCAAACCGCGCCAGGTACCTTTGGGCCAACGCGCCGGCCAAGCCATCCAGGCTTGGCTAGGGTTTCGCAGCGCACTGGCGGGAGAGGGCGAGACAGCGCTGTTCGTCGCCCAGCACGGCGGCCGCCTGGGGCATCGTTCGATCCAGGCCCGCCTGGCCGACACCGCCCGCAAGCGCGGCCTGCCGGAACACCTCCATCCGCATCGGCTGCGCCACTCGTTCGCCAGCCACCTGCTGGAGTCCAGCCAGGATCTGCGGGCAGTCCAGGAACTGCTGGGCCACGCCAATCTCTCGACAACACAGATCTACACCCGCCTGGACTGGCAGCAGCTCGCCGAGGTCTACGACAAGGCCCATCCCCGGGCACGGCGCCGGCCGGCTTCCTCCTCGGACGAGAGTTCAGACAACCGCTAGGAATCACTCGCCATGTCGCTTGACGCCATCACCTTCGACCTCGACGACACGCTGTGGCACAACGGCCCGGTCATGGCCCATGCCGAGCCGACCCATTATCGATGGCTCGCCGAACAGATCGACACCCACCGTGGCCCCACCGCGACGCCGCTGGCCGAAGCCTTCCCGCTGGAAGCCTACCAGTCCCTGCGCGCATCGCTGATGCAGCGCTATCCGCTGAGCCGCGGCGACCACAGCTGGATTCGCGAACGCGCCATGTATGAGCTGCTGATCGAGCACGGCCTGTCGACCGAGGAGGCGCAGCGCTGGGCGAGAGCGGGTTTCGAATACAATATGGAGCTACGTCATGCCATCACGCCCTATCCGGAGGTGGTCCCGATGTTCGAGGCCTGGGCGCGGCGCTATCGGTTGGGGGTAATCACCAACGGTAACGCAGACGTGCGCCGGTTGGGTTTAGGGCATCATTTCGACGTAATCATTCTGGCTGGTGAGATGCATGCTCCCAAGCCCGACTCGCGCCCGTTCCTGACCGCCGTCGCCCGGCTCGGCACGCAGCCCTATCGCGCCCTGCACGTCGGCGACAACTGGGAGGAGGACGTGATGGCGGCCCAGCGCCTCGGCATGCATGCGGTGTGGATCGACGCCAAGGCCGAGGGCGAACGCGAATTGCCGCCGCGAGTGCATCGCGTGACGCATGTGAGGGAGTTGCCGGAGATCGTGGCGAAACTGGATCAGGCGTCGTTGTAGCGACACGACATGTCACTTGGCGAGAGCGGAGACTTGGAACGTGATCGATTGGAGATCGATTCGAGTCCAAGCAGGTCACGACTGAACGAGCATTCCCCTCCGTTCCGCTCGTTATCGTGAGGGGCAAGCCCCTCACACTCCCCTTTTTGACGCCCAGAACGGCGATATCCTGCCTCTGGGCTCGCTGAGCTCGGGTCGGCGCGAAAGGACATCCTGTCCAACGCGCCTTTAGCGACATCCCTGTCGCAAACCCCGGCTCAGCGAGCCCATCGTCAGCGCCGTCCTGAATAGGCGTCACCGGGGTGGCACATTCAGTGGAAAGTGGATTCAGTAAAGGATTCCAATCAGTGGCCGAACCCGAGGGAGCTTCAACGGGCCAACCACCGATCCATCACGGAATAAGCCTGATCCAGCCCCTGGCGCTTTAGCGCGGAGAACAGCTGCACGCTGACCAGGTCCTCCCATTCGGCCAGGCGCTGCTTGACCTGCTGCAGCGAGGCCTTGGCCGGGCCCTGTTTCAACTTGTCGGCCTTGGTCAGCAGAATGTGGACCGGTAGCTTGCGATGGTCCGCCATTTCGAGCAGTTGAATATCGAACTCGCTGAGCGGATGCCGCACGTCCATCAGCAGGATCAGACCGGCCAGCGAGCGGCGGCGATGCAGATAATCGGCGAGATGGGCCTGCCACTCCTTCTTCATCGCCTCCGGCACCTTGGCGTAGCCGTAACCCGGCAGATCGACCAGCCTGAGCTGCTCGTCGTTCTGCAGGGTGAAGAAGTTGATCAACTGGGTGCGTCCCGGCGTCTTCGAGGTGCGCGCCAGCGCCCGCTGCTGGGTCAGTGCATTGATGGCGCTGGATTTCCCAGCGTTGGAGCGCCCGGCGAAGGCGATCTCGACCCCGCGATCCGACGGGCATTTGGCCAGCGTCGGCGCGCTGATCAGGAAAGTCGCGGTCTGGTAATTGCGGCGCTCGGGCGTGGCGGTCATGGTGGGCTCGATCATCTTGAGACGGTGGCGCCGCGCAGTGTATCACGCGTGCCGGCCATCGGATGAGCGCCAAGGCCGGGCCTCCGGCAACTCGGTCGACCTCCCCGCGCCCGACGACGGGCCTGGGTGCCCTACGCTTTTCCGGCCATTTCTGTCAGGCTAAGGGAAAGCGGTCGGTAGCAGGCTAGCGAGGGAACCTCGCAGCCCCTCGCGGCTCCAATAGCCGTGGCGTACCATCGACCGAGGCGCCGTCGCCTGGCGGTGATTTCCTCGACATCCGTTTCACAACAACTTTATCGACCTTCAGGAGCAGTAACGCATGATCAAGTCTTTCGTGGCGCTATTGGCCGGGCTGACGTTCTCGGGCGCGGTGATGGCGGCGGACATCGTCGAGGGCCAGGACTATCAGGTCGTCGACGAGCCGATGAAAACCGAGGTGCCGGCGGACCAGATCGAAGTCACCGAAGTGTTCTGGTACGGCTGCCCGCACTGCTATGCCCTGGAAAAGCCGCTCAACGAGTGGGTTGCCCAATTGCCTGACGACGTCACCTTCGATCGCATGGCAGCCCCGCTGGGTCGGGTCTGGGAACAGCATGCCATCGCTTTCTACGCAGCCCGGCAGCTGGGCATCGAGCACGAGATGCGCCAGGACTTCATGGACGCCATCCACAAGCAGGGCAAGCGGCTGACCGACAAGGAGGACATCGCCGAATTCTTCACCCACTATGGCGTCAGCAAGGATGAAGCCCTCGAGGCGCTCGACTCCTTCGGCGTCAAGAGCGAGATCCAGCAGGCTTCGGCCAAAATGCGTGGCTACCAGCTGATGGGCGTACCGGATTTGATCGTCGATGGCCGCTATGTGGTCACGCCCGACTCCGCCGGCTCGCTGGAAAACATGCCGAAGATCGCCAGCGCCTTGATCGAGAAAGTCCGCGAGGAACGCACCGAGAGCGAGTGACGCCATGTCTCTAGCCGTCTCGACACCCGCCAGCGAGATCGCGTCGACGTTGAAACTGCTGACCTGCAACCTGCAGGTCGGCATCCATACCTCGGCCTATCATCACTACTTCACCCGGAGCTGGCAGCACCTGCTGCCCCACCCCAAGCGCAGCTCGCGGCTGGATATCGTCGCCAGCACCCTGTCGGCCTACGATATCGTCGGCCTACAGGAAGTCGATGGGGGCAGTTTTCGATCCAATCATGTCAATCAGGTCGAGTATCTCGCCCATCGCTCGGCGTTCGATTTTCATTTTCAGCAGCTCAACCGCAACCTCGGTCGCGTCGCCCAGCACAGCAACGGGCTGCTATCGCGCCTGACGCCCAACCAGGTGGATGAACACCGCCTGCCCGGCATGCGCGGGCGCGGCGCGATTCACGCCCGCTACGGCGAAGGGCCGGATGCGCTGCACGTCTTCGTCGCACACTTGGCACTCAGCCAGCGCGGGCGCTGGCGTCAGCTCGACTACCTGGGCGAGATCGTCGAGCCGCTGCACCATGTGGTGGTCATGGGCGATCTCAATTGCACGCCGGAACAACTGCTGGCGCACCCCCGGTTCTGCAAGGCCCTGGATCTCAACCCGCTCAAGCCGCAGCTCAGCTACCCGGCCTGGCAGCCCCGCCGCGCGCTGGACCATATCCTGCTCTCCGCGTCGCTGAAGGCCGAGCAGCCGCGCGTGCTGGAGGCGATGTTCTCGGATCATCTCCCCATCGCCGTGGACATCCATCTGCCAGTCAGTTGTCGCCGCAGCATCGGCCTCGCCAGCGATCGTGGCACCGACACCTGACCCGGGATGGCGGGATGGCGGGATGGCGGGATGGCGGGATGGCGGGATGGTGGAATAGCAAGAAAAAAGCGCCCTGTCGCGGGCGCTTTTTCGTACGGTGATGCAGGACGCTCGACGGCTGGCGGCCGTCACCCCGCGACCCAATTGACCCAATTGATCATCGGGGTCGGGTAGAGTCCCAGCAGGATCACCAGTGTGGCGACGCCCAGCACCACCATGCCGCCGGCGCGCTCGGCCCAGTCGTGGGTCGCGTCGCGGCGCTGCATGCCGGGCTCGTGTAGGAACAGGGTCACCATCACCCGCAGGTAGTAGTAGAGCCCGCTGGCACTGCCGACCACCACGCTGCCCACCAGCCACCACCGGAGCGCCGCG
>NZ_CEXLVS010000133.1:0-6432 GCF_982684285.1 Salinicola sp.
CTTCGCCATGGGGGATCATGCCGGGGTGGGCCGTGCCGACATCTGCCGTGACCTCATTCCACGAGGGGACGAGCAGGGTCGAAAGGCACAGTAAAAGGGGAGACCCGATGGGCCTCCCCCTGCAAGGATGCTTCGCAACGTCCATGCCGCTTCTTCTTGTTCGTGATGGCGCATCGCCTTGAATACGCACCACAGTCGCTGAACGAGCGTGCAGTCACTGGCTTGTCGTTATCAGCCATGCTGTGTGTAGCGACCACCTCGTATTCAAAACAATAATCCAACCACGACAGGCAATGCCCTTTCCCGGTTGTTGTCGTTGTTCCGGGAAGTCTCCAGATCACGAGGAGGCTTGTTGTTGTTGCCTCGTTGGTGAATAGCGTCGCGTCCTGATTTTGCGTCGGCTCGAGAACGATTGTTGTTGTTCGTGTCCTCGTTCGCCCTTGGCCAGTGTTGTTGTTGGGGGCCGATGGCGATTTGCCTTCCTAGGTTGAGTGCCGCCTTGTTGTTGTTGTCGGCGTTGGGAGTCATTCCGATCCGTCTGTTGTTATTGGGCTTGATCGGATACCCGCTGTTATTTTTCTTGTTTTAGTTACAGCACGTGCCGTGCCACTCCTTGTTTTTTTTAATGAAATCAACTTCTTGCGAATTCTTCTCCATGCTGGCCATCGTATGGCGACGTCCATGGGGGAATCCAGATGGTTCATAAGGGGGCATCTGCTGCGCGTCATGCGTAATTGTGGTGCGCCCCTTCTGCGCAATGGCGACAGGGTGGCGCAAAACGGCGCGAGTTTCGCTTAGACAATAGTCTTCAATCGAAGGAAGAAGCCGTTTTGGCGGCGCTGAGCGACACGCGTCGACCGCCAGGCAGGGGGCGACGAGGAGCTCTGTACAGGGGGTTTGCGTAAGGGGGCGCGTAGGGGTTTTGCATGGGGCTTCGTATCGGGGCTGTGTATCGGAGCTGTGTATCGGGGCTCACTCCGGCCGTCGACCCGGGATCGCGGTCATCAGGTCGGGGGACCAGTGCTCGAGAGCGTGTGCCAACTGAGTGGATACCTCAGCCTGGCGCAGCGCGGAGGATGGCGCCTGCCCCAGCAGTTTCAGCGCCTGATGGAGTACCGGGCGGGCCAGAGCGCCATCGTGGGGAATGGCGGCCGCGAGATTCTGCTTGGACAGCTTCTGGCCATCCTCGCCCAGGATCAGTGGCAGGTGGAGATAGCGCGGCTCGGGATAGCCCAGTGCGACCTGGAGCTGTCGCTGCCAGGGGGTATTGTCGAGCAGGTCGAAGCCGCGAACCACATCGGTGATGCCCTGCTCCGCGTCGTCGACCACCACCGCGAGTTGATAGGCCCAGAGGCCATCCTTGCGCCTGATGACCACGTCGCCCTGGAAGGTCGGGTCCAGGCATTGGCGTCCGAACAGGCGATCTTGCCAGCACACCGGCTGGATGCCCTTGTCGGTCCTCAGTCGCCAGGCCTGGGGGCGCCCGGGGTGAAGCGAGCCATGGCGGCACCAGCCGGGGTAATGGCCATGCTGCTGCCACTCGCGTCGCGAGCAGCCACAGGGGTAGGCCATCCGGTCAGCGACCAGGCGGTCCAGCGCCGCCTGATAGGCGGCTCCGCGGGCGCTCTGATGGCGGATCTCCCCGTCCCACTCCAGGCCGAACGCTTCCAACTGACGGCGGATCCGGTCGACGGCGCCTGGAGGGCAGCGTGGCGGGTCGATGTCCTCGATGCGCAGTAGCCATCGACCGCCGGCTGCTCTGGCATCCAGCCAACTGCCCAGCGCCGCCACCAGGGAGCCCAGGTGGAGCGGGCCGGAGGGCGTGGGCGCGAAACGGCCGATATAGCCCGAGGCAGAGGGTGGCGCAGTGGTCATGAGGCGGCTCGTGACGTGGGACATGGCAGTGCCGGATGACGCGAGGATAGCGCGAAACGCAAGACGGGCACCGCTGGAGGTGCCCGTCACACATCTATGGCAACCGAGGCCGTTCAGCCGCCGAGCTGCTTCTCCTTGAGCTCGGCCAGCGTCTTGCAGTCGACGCAGAGCGTCGCCGTGGGGCGAGCCTCGAGGCGGCGAATGCCGATCTCGACACCACAGGCCTCGCAGAAGCCGTAGTCTTCCTCGTCGATCTTCTCGATCGTTTCATTGATCTTCTTGAGCAGCTTGCGCTCGCGATCGCGCGTGCGTAGTTCCAGGCTGAATCCCTCTTCCTGCGTGGCGCGATCAGCGGGGTCTGCGAAGTTGTTGGCTTCTTCCTGCAAGTGGCGAACCGTACGGTCGACCTCTTCCATCAGATCCTGTTTCCAGCCCAGAAGGATCTCACGGAAATGCGCAAGTTGTTTGTCATTCATATACTCTTCACCCGGCGCCGGCTGGTACGGGGTGAATTGACTGGGCGCTTCCGTTTTCTTTTCCGCTACTGGCATGGGGGCTGCCTCGTTACGCAAGTGTCGTGACGCGTGTGATCTGGCCGAGTATCGGCCGGGGGCAGCGTCTGCCACTGCCCGAAGCCATGCTTATTTAGCGAAAAAGTTGCCGCTTTGCAACCGAATGGGCGCTTTATTTTTCTCATCCCCGGTTAGTGAAACCCGGGGAATCGGGCTGGCATCCGCCGGGTGGGCGATGCCGCGACTGTCGTCTCTCTGGACCGAATCTCTCCTGGCACTCGTCTTTCTGGCTTTCTGGATATCAGTACTCCATGAACTATCCCGCTCTTCTCCCTGGCACGCTGTTGAGGCGCTACAAGCGTTTCCTGGCCGATGTCGAGCTCGACGACGGCCGCGAGGTCATCGCGCACTGTCCGAATACCGGCTCGATGCGCGCCGTCAATGTCCCCGGTTGCCGTGTCTGGGTGTCGCCGAGCACCAATCCCGCCCGCAAGTTGTCCTGGACCTGGGAGCTGATCGAACTGCCCGACGGGGCGGGTGGCGTCGACCTCGTGTCGGTGCACACCGGGCGTGCCAATGCGCTGGTCGAGGAGGCGCTGCGCGGCGGTCTCGTGCCGGAGCTCGCCGGCTTCGCCGAGCGCAAGCGAGAGGCCGGCGTCGAGGGGGCCAGGCTCGATTTCCGCTTGGGAGATGCACAGGGGCGCGACACCTTCGTCGAGGTCAAGCAGGTGACGCTCAAGGAGAGCGACGGACATGGCTATTTTCCCGATTCGGTCAGCGAGCGTGGACGCCGTCATCTCGAGGTGCTGGCCGAGCTGGTTGCCCAGGGCCACCGCGGGGTGCTGCTGTTCTGCGCGGCGCACACCGGTATCGACGACGTGGCGCCGGCGGCGCATCTCGATCCCGCGTACGCACGCACGCTCCAGGCGGTCGCCGAGCGTGGCGTCGAGGTGCTGGCCTACGGTTGCCGGCTGGCGTGGATGCAGGGGCGGCCCGCGGCGGTGATGCTGGATCGCCGCCTGGCCGTGAATCTCGAACGGCGCTGGCAACCCGCTGGCGGCGAGTCGCGTTAACGCCCGCGCCGGACCCGGAAGATCGCTGTCTCGCCGAACAGGTTGGGCCAGAGCCTCGATGACCAGTGTCCCTCGTGTTCGGCGCTGCCGACGGCCTCGTCGACGATGGTGACGCCCTTGTCGCGGCACAGGTTGGCGAAGTCCCGGAACGTCGACAGGTGGATGTTGGGCGTGTCGTACCAGGCGTGGGGCAGGGAGCGCGAGACCGGCATGCGACCACGGAGCGTCAGGTGGAGCCGGTGCTTCCAGTAAGCGAAGTTGGGGAAGGCGATGATGCACTCCGGGGCCACCCGCAGCATTTCGTCCAGCATGGCGTCCGGGCGGCGCAGGACCTGCAGCGCCTGGGTCATGATCACCAGGTCGCAGGCATCGTCCACGAAATTGCCCAGGCCGTCGTCGAGATTCTGCTCGAGCACGTTGACGCCTTTGGTCAGGCACGCCGAAATCCCTTCCGGATCGATCTCGAGGCCGTAGCCGGTGACGTTCTTGTGGCGCGCCAGCGCCGCCAGCAGCGTGCCGTCGCCGCAGCCCAGGTCGAGGATGCGGGCATCTTCGGGCACCCAGTCGTAGATCAGTTCGAGATCCGCGCGCATCAGTTCGTCCCTCCGTTGAGCTCGGCATCGATGCGCCGCATGAAGCTGCCGAAGACCGACTCGTACTGGTCGTTGGGCAGCAGGAAGGCGTCGTGCCCGTGGGGGGAGTCGACGTTGACGTAGCTGACCGCCTTGCCGGCTCGCAGCAGGGCGTTGACCAGTTCCCGCGAGCGGGCCGGGGCGAAACGCCAGTCGGTAGTGAAGCTGACGACCAGAAAAGGGCATGCTGCCGGCGCCAGCGCGGCTGCCAGGTCGCCGTCGTGCTGTCCCGCGGGGTCGAAGTAGTCCAGCGCCTTGGTCATCAACAGGTAGGTGTTGGCATCGAAGCGGGTCGAGAAGGTATCACCCTGGTGGCGCAGGTAGGACTCCACCTGGAACTCGACGTCGTAGCCGAAATTCAGCTGGTCGCTGCGCAGGTCGCGGCCGAAGCGCGAGCCCATCGAGTGCTCGGACAGGTAGGTGATGTGGCCGATCATCCTGGCCAGCTTCAGGCCCAGCTTGGGAATCGCGCCGTGGTCGGCGTACCAGCCGTCGTGGAAATCGGGGTCCGAACGGATCGCCTGGCGGGCCACTTCGTTGAAGGCGATGTTCTGCGCCGACAGTCGCGGGGTCGCGGCGATCACCGCCACGTTGGCGACGCGCTCCGGATAGGCGATCGCCCACTGCATCGCCTGCATGCCTCCGAGGCTGCCACCCACCACGGCGGCGAAGCGTTCGATGCCGAGCCGGTCGGCCAGGCGTGCCTGGCTGTGGACCCAGTCCGCCACCGTCATGACCGGAAACGTGGGACCCCACTGGCGGCCGGTTTGCGGATCGACGCTGCTAGGGCCGGTGCTGCCGTGGCAACCGCCGAGGTTGTTGAGCGAGACGACGAAGAAGCGGTCGGTATCGATCACCTTGCCGGGGCCGATGTAGGCGTCCCACCAGCCGGGCTTGAGCTCGTCGGCGCCGTGGAAGCCCGCGGCATGGTGATGGCCGGAGAGGGCGTGACAGATCAGGACCGCGTTGCTGTGCTCGGCATTGAGCGTGCCGTAGGTCTCGTAGACCAGCTCGAAGCGTTCGAGGGTCTTGCCGCAGGCCAGGGCCAGCGGCGACTCGAATGTCGCGGTCTGCGGTGTGACCAGGCCGACGGAGTCGGACGGAAAGGAAGCGGACATGAAGCGGGATAGTCTCCAGGTTCAGCGAGGGCACGTGGCCGATTGACACCGGTGGGTGCCCGGACGCCGCCAGCCGCCGCTCGTCGACGATCCGAGACCTGCTGCTGGCGCGGACCGTGATAGAGCATGCGGGACTGGCGGCGGAGGCGGCCGGCGTGGCTCAGAAGCCGACCAGGGCGCCCGGCAGGCCGGCGGCACGGGCCAACGAGCCGACGACGACGCTATCGAGCAGATTGATGGCGATGAACACCACGATCGGCGATAGGTCGATCATGCCCAGCGGCGGTATCACGCGGCGCACCGGGGCCATGATCGGCTCGACGATCTGCATCACCAGCAGTGCACCCGGATGACTGGCGCGGGGTGCCACCCAGCTCAGGATGATCATGATGATCAGGGCGAAGAAGTAGATCTTGAGAATCGCGTTGAGCACGCCTGCGATCCCCGCCAGCAGCAGGCCCTGCAGCGGAGGCATGCCGAAACCCGCAATCTGGAAGATGGCGGTGATCACGATCACCTTGAGCAGGAAACCCACGAACAGCGTGGCGATGTCGATACGCCCGACGGGCCGCAGGATCTTCTGAACCGGCGCGACCACCGGCTGGGTCGCCTTGACGATCCCCTGGCTCATCGGGTTGTAGTAGTCCGCCTGCGAGAATTGCAGCAAAAAGCGCAGCATCAGCACAAACAGATAGATGTTGACCAGCGTGTTGACCAGCATCAGGCCGGCGCTTCCAAGATTACTGCCCATTACGTTCTCCTAGTGATTCGGCGGATTCCATTCCGGCTCGTTCAGTTCTGACCCAGCTCGCTCGACAGCTCCCGGGCGCGCTCCGCGCAGGCGTGGGTCGCGCGGCTCACGATCTCGGCCAGACCTGCCTCCTCGAACGTGTGGATCGCGCGCTCGGTGGTGCCGTTGGGGGAGGTGACACGCCGACGCAGCTCGGCGGGGTCGAATTCGCTCTCCCGCGCCATCTTGGCGGCGCCGAAGGCGGTCTGCAATGCCAGTCGGCGGGCGCTCTCGGGCGCCAGGCCCAACGCTATCCCGGCGGCCTCCAGCGACTCCATGAACAGGAAGAAGTAGGCCGGGCCGCTGCCGGAGATGGCAGTCACAGCCTCGATCTGGGCTTCGTCCTCCACCCACTCGACCAGACCCACCGACTCCAGCAGGTCGGTCGCGAGTTGGCGTTCGGCGGCGCTGACGCGGTCGTTGGCGTACAGG
>NZ_CEXLVS010000133.1:6442-11263 GCF_982684285.1 Salinicola sp.
TCGCGCCCTCGCCGACTAGCGAGGGCGTATTGGGCATGCAGCGGATCAGAGCCAGATCGCCCCCCAGCCAGGCGTCCAGGGTCGCGGCATCGAGCCCGGCCGCCACCGACATGACGAGAGGCCGACGGGCCTGAACGCTATCCCGTAGCGACAGGCAGAGATCGCGCATCATTTGCGGTTTGACGGCGAGGACGACGACGTCCGCTTCCCCGACCGCGGCCAGGTTATCCTGCATCGTGCGAATGCCATAGCGCTGACCGATGGCATCGCGCTTTTCCTGGCTGCGTGACGTGGCGACGATGGCATCGGCGGGGTAGCCGCCTTCGAGCATCCCGCCGAAGATGGCGCTGGCCATGTTGCCGGCACCGATGAAGACGATGCGGCTGGCGTTGGGCGAGTCGGTCATGACTGGGTCCTTGGGGTCGGTCGGAAACGGGGCGATGTCGTCAGCTCCCGGGCGGCGGCGGGCGGCTGCCGAAGATGGCGGTGCCCAGGCGAACGATGGTGGCGCCCTCCTGGACGGCGGCCTCCAGATCGCCGCTCATGCCCATCGACAGGGTATCCAGGGGGGCTTCGGGAAAGCGGCGCTGCAACTCGGCCAGCGCGGTGGCGACCTGGCGGAATGCGTGACGCTGCCGATCTCTGTCCTCACTGGGCGCCGGTAACGCCATCAGGCCCCGCAGGCGAAGGTTGGGAAGTGCCAGCAGAGACTCGGCGAGTGCCGGCAGGTCGTCGGTGTCGACCCCCGCCTTGCTGGCTTCGCTGCTGACGTTGAGCTGCAGACAGAGATCGATGGGTCCCAGTGCCGGCGGGCGCTGCTCGGAGAGGCGGCGGGCGATCTTCTCCCGGTCGACGCCATGCACCCAGTTGAAATGCTCGGCGACGTCGCGGGTCTTGTTCGACTGCAGTGCACCGATGAAATGCCACTCGATGTCGTCGAGGTCGGCCAGCGCCCGCTGCTTTTCCAGGGCTTCTTGCAGGTAGTTCTCGCCGAAGGCGCGTTGCCCGGCGGCATAGGCCTGGCGCAGCATGTTTGCTGGCTTGGTTTTGCTGACAGCAAGCAGGCGTGCGCCGTCTGACGGCCGCCCGGCCGCCCGCAGCGCCGCCTCGAGGCGCTCGCGGGCGCTGGATAGAGACTCGGACACCGATGCTTCTGGCATACTGGATGGCGACCTTACGCAGGGGATCGAATAAAAACCCATGGATATTACCGAACTGCTGGCGTTCTCGGCAAAGCACGACGCTTCGGACCTGCACCTGTCGGCCGGACTGCCACCCATGATTCGGGTCGATGGCGACATGCGTCGTCTCAATGTGCCCGCGCTCGACGACAGCCAGGTTCGGCGCCTGATCTATGATGTCATGAACGATCGACAGCGTCGGGATTTCGAGGCTGCGCTCGAAACCGACTTTTCGTTCGAGGTCATCGGCGTGTCCCGCTTTCGTGTCAATGCGTTCACTCAGGGGCGCGGCGCCGGTGCGGTCTTCCGCACCATTCCCAGCAACGTGCTGACGCTCGATGATCTCGGGCTGGGCGATGTCTTCCGGCGCCTGTCGATGTTGCCGCGAGGCCTGGTGCTGGTCACGGGGCCGACCGGCAGCGGCAAGTCGACGACCCTGGCGGCGATGATCGACTACATCAACAGCAACCGCCAGGAACACATCCTCACCATCGAGGATCCGATCGAGTTCGTACACGAAAGCAAGCGCTGCCTGATCAACCAGCGTGAAGTGCATCGCGATACCAAGGGCTTTGCACCGGCTCTGCGCTCGGCCCTGCGCGAAGACCCCGACGTCATTCTGGTGGGCGAGCTCAGGGATCTGGAAACCATCCGGCTCGCGCTGACGGCAGCCGAGACCGGCCACCTGGTGTTCGGCACCCTGCACACGACATCGGCGGCCAAGACCGTCGACCGGATCATCGATGTCTTTCCCGGCGACGAGAAGGGCATGGTGCGCTCGATGCTGTCCGAGTCGCTGCAGGCGGTGATTTCGCAGACGCTGCTCAAGCGTGAGGGCGGTGGGCGCGTCGCCGCTCACGAGATCCTGGTGGCGACGTCGGCGATTCGCAATCTGGTCCGGGAGGGCAAGGTCGCGCAGATGTACTCGGCGATTCAGACCGGCGGTAGCCTGGGGATGCAGACGCTGGATGCGGCGCTTTCCCAGTTGGTGGCCAGTGGTGTGGTGACGCGTCAGGAAGCCCACGCCAAATCGCGCGCCGGGCTCGACCAGTGAGTTCGCGCTCCGGAACCAGGTACCAGGACACAACATGACTCCCTCCCAGTGGTTTGAGCAACTTCTCGATATCATGCTGGCCAAGCAGGCTTCGGACCTCCTGATCTCCACCGGTGCGCCGCCCTGCCTGAAACTGGATGGCAAGCTGGTGGCGCTGGGTGACGTGCCACTGCAGCCGGATCAGGTGCGCGAGCTGGTGGCCATTGCTCTGCCTCAGGGGCGGCGAGAGACCTTCGAGGCGGAACACGAGGCCAATTTCGCGCTGAGCCTGAGCGGCAAGGGGCGCTTTCGTGTCAGCGCCTTCTACCAGCGCAGCCAGCCGGCGATGGTCGTTCGACGAATCGCTTTCGACATTCCCGACCTCGAGTCGCTGGGCCTGCCGGAGGTGACGGGGACGCTGGCTTCCATTCGACGCGGGCTGGTACTGGTGGTGGGCGGAACCGGCAGCGGCAAGTCGACGACGCTGGCCTCGATGATCCAGCACCGCAATCGCACGGTCGGCGGCCATATCATCTGCATCGAAGATCCTATCGAATACATGCACCCGCACCAGCGCGGCATCATCAATCAGCGGGAAGTGGGCATCGATACCGAATCCTACGAGGTCGCGCTGAAGAACGCGCTGCGCCAGGCGCCGGACGTCATCATGATCGGCGAGATACGAAGCCGCGACACCATGGAGCTGGCGCTCAGTTTTGCCGAAACCGGGCATCTGTGTCTGGCCACGCTTCATGCCAATAGCGCCGATCAGGCCGTCGAGCGCATTTTCAGCCTGTTTCCGCCGTCCCGCCAGGAGCAGATAGGGATGGACCTGTCGCTCAATCTGCGCGCCGTGGTCGCCCAGCGACTGCTGCCGCGCCAGGATGGCGACGGGCGCTGTGTCGCGACCGAGGTGCTGCTCAAGTCCCCGCTGATCAGCGAACTGATCCGCCGTGGCGAGGTGGCCGAATTGAAGGATCTGATGCGGCGCTCCCGGGAGCAGGGCATGCAGACCTTCGATCAGGCGCTTTACGAGCTCTTCCGCCGCGGGGACATCAGCGAGAGCCTGGCGCTGGCTCACGCCGACTCGGCCAACGATCTACGCATGCTGATCAAGTATGGCGAACGCCGGGACGCCGGTGACAGGAGCGATGATGGCGCGAAGTTCTCGCTGATCGAGGACGAGTGACCGGAAGTGTCCTGACCCGGCGTCGGTGTCGCCGATCAACGATGACCGAAGACTCATGCTAAGATTGCCGCCTTTCAAGCTCGATAGCGTTGGTAAGGGAGACGGACACGATGGCCGAGGTCGATGAAGCGCTGGCGTTGATCAAGCGCGGCACGCAGGAGATTCTGATCGAAGATGAGCTGGTGAAAAAGCTCGGATCCGGTCGCAAGCTCCGGATCAAGGCTGGCTTCGACCCCACGGCTCCCGACCTGCACCTGGGGCACAGCGTGTTGCTGACCAAGATGCGCCAGTTCCAGGATCTCGGCCACGAAGTGATCTTCCTGATCGGCGACTTCACCGGCCGGATCGGCGATCCCACCGGTAAGAACGTGACGCGCAAGCCGCTCACCGAGGAAGAAGTCAAGGCCAACGCCCAGACCTACCGCGAACAGGTCTTCAAGATTCTCGATCCCGATAAGACCGAAGTGCGCTTCAATGCCGAGTGGTTCGGCGAGATGTCGGCGGCCGACATGATCGAACTCTCGGCGCAGTCCACCGTGGCGCGCATGCTCGAGCGCGATGACTTCGAGAAGCGCTATCGCGCCGGCCAGTCGATCTCGATCCACGAGTTTCTCTATCCGCTGGTGCAGGGCTACGATTCGGTCGCACTGAAGGCGGATATCGAACTGGGTGGAACTGACCAGAAGTTCAACCTGCTGATGGGGCGCGAAGTCCAGAAGCACTTCGGCCAGGAGCCTCAGGTCGTCATTACCATGCCGCTGCTCGAAGGGCTGGATGGTGTGCAGAAGATGTCCAAGTCGTTGAACAACTATATCGGCGTCGACGAGTCGCCCGGGGTGATGTTCAACAAGATCGTGTCGATGCCGGATAGCCTGATGTGGCGCTACTTCGAGCTGCTGTCGCTGAAGTCCAACGACGAGATCGAGGCGATTCGTCGTGAGATCGAGCAGGGGGCCAATCCGCGCGACATCAAGATGACCCTGGCACGGGAACTGATCACGCGCTATCACGGCGAAGAAGCGGCAGCCAATGCGCACCGCTCCGCGGGCAATCAGCTGGCGGAGGGGGAGCTGCCCGACGATCTGCCGGAAGTGGAGGTGGATTTCGAGGGCGCTCCCCAGGCGCCAATCGCGGCCGTGCTCAACCGCGCCAACCTGACCAACAACAGTGCCCAGGCCAAGGACATGCTCAGTAACGGCCGGGTCAAGGTCGACGGGGAGGTCGCGGCCAAGGATCTGATGCTCGAGACCGGCAAGCGCTATGTGATCCAGGCCGGCAAGAAGCGTTACGCGCGCGTCATCTTGAACTAGCGTCATCTTGAACGCAGTGAGACTTGTCTTGTCGCTCGATTCTTGTCGATATCCGAAACGCCCGCCCTGTGCGGGCGTTGTGGTATCTGGAGGTTGGCTGAGGGAGAG
>NZ_CEXLVS010000134.1:0-11238 GCF_982684285.1 Salinicola sp.
CGGTCGCTTCGGCGGAGAAGGCTGCTACGGGTTGTCCAACGCTGAGTGTCATGAGGCGCTCCGAAACCGGGAAGTGAATGGCGAACGATAGCCGATCCTGGCGGTCAATGCTCGGTAGCCGATACCTTGCCGGTTGCCGGAGGTCGCGACGAGCGCGGCGACAGCCAACCTGGCGGCTGTACACGCTGGAGCTGCCTGAGTACCATCTGGGGGCGTGAAATCGCGCCTGGGCAGGCGCCATGACCGCATCGCCATCATGTCCGACGTGCTGGAGCCCGGAACCGGGAAGCGTTGGCCTGGCCTGCGGAGGGCACGCCAATGACTCAGGCACCGGGGTGCATCCGGCCGGCAATTCGGTTTCCGGTCGTTCGATATCGATTGGGCAAGGCGGCCGGCCGCCCATCCGGTCACAGAGAGAGAGCTGCAAGATGATCACAGGCAGTATCGTTGCCATGGCGACGCCGATGAAAGCCGGTGGCGAGATCGATTGGGAGGCGCTGCGCCGCCTGGTCAATTTCCATCTCGATCACGGCACGGACGCCATCGTTGCCGCCGGTACCACCGGCGAGCCGACCACCATGTCGTTCGCCGAGCATTTCGACGTCATCCGCACGGTGGTCGAAGAGGTCAACGGCCGGATTCCCGTCATCGCCGGCACGGGAGCCAACAACACCGCGGAAGCGGTCGAACTGGCTCGCTACGCCAGTGAAGTGGGCGCCGACTGCTGTCTCTCGGTGGCGCCTTACTACAACAAGCCGACCCAAGAAGGCTTGTATCAGCATTTCAAGGCGGTCGCCGAGGCGAGCGAGCTGCCGATCATCCTCTACAACGTTCCCGGGCGGACCTGCTCCGATATCTACAACGAGACGGTCTTCCGGCTCGCGGAGCTCGAGCGGATCGTCGGCCTGAAGGATGCCACCGGCAACCTGGAACGTGCCGAGGAACTGATCGATCGTCTCGAGGGCAGCGGCTTCGCGCTCTACTCCGGCGACGACGCCACCGCCTGCGATTTCATGCTGATGGGCGGTCATGGCGACATTTCGGTCACCGCCAACGTCGCGCCAAAGTCGATGCACGATCTCTGCGTCGCAGCGACCAGCGGCCAGCGTGAGAAGGCGCACCAGATCAATGCGCGCCTCGCCCCGCTGCACACGGCGCTGGGGATCGAATCCAACCCGATTCCGGTCAAGTGGGCGCTCAATCGCATGGGGTATGCCGAGACCGGGATCCGGCTGCCGCTGACCTGGCTGTCCGAGCGCTATCACGGCAACGTCGGCGAAGCGCTGCAGCTCGCCAATATCGAAACGAAGTGAAATCTGCCGACGTGGTTCGAATCGCCAATCAGCCCATTGCTTCAAACAAAGGTG
The DNA here is from genome assembly GCF_982684285.1 of Salinicola sp. Lineage (NCBI taxonomy): Bacteria > Pseudomonadati > Pseudomonadota > Gammaproteobacteria > Oceanospirillales > Halomonadaceae > Salinicola > Salinicola sp. The sequence goes on from NZ_CEXLVS010000134.1 coordinate 1,368, forward strand.
GATGCATGAAGCCCATCCTCAAATGGATGCCTCTGATGTTGTGCTCGTCGCTGGCCCTGTCCGGCTGCGGACTTTTCCAGGACGGTTACTATTACGACCGTAATGCCGAGTATCAGAAGGCGGAGATGGCCAAGCCGCTGGAGCTGCCGGCGTCGCGCGACCAGGTGCGTTACCAGGATTCGATGCCCGTGCCCCAGGCCGACAGCGATTTCTCCGCGTCGGACGCCGTCGACGATGTGCCTCGTCCGCAACCGCTGGCATCGGGCCAGAGCGATGAGCAGCCCTATGCCGAGCTGCGCCAGGCGGGGAGCGAGCGTTGGCTGCTGGTCGATGCCGCGCCGGCCAGCGTGTGGCCGCGGCTGCAGGGCTTCGCCGTCGATCACGGCGTCAACCCGACGGCGATCGATGCCGCCAGTGGCCGTATCGAAACCGCCCAGGGCAACGTGAGCCTGCGCCAGGGCCTGCGTAGCGGCACCAGCGAAGTCCGCTGCGACATCGGTGGCAGTGCCCAGTGCCTGAGTTCGATCAAGGCCTACCTGGATAGCAACCACACCGCGGACAGCGGCGTCTCGCTGGCCGCCCAGCCGCTCGATCAGAGCGAACGGGTGCAACTGCGCAATCGCGGCGGCAACTGGGAGCTCGATCTGGCGCTGGATGGCGAGCGCGCCTGGTCCGAACTCTACTATCAGTTGCAGAATGGCTTCGACGACAACCGCCTGACGGTGACCGACCAGAACCGCAGCGCGGGCCAGTTCTTCATCGACTATCTGCCGCTGGACGCGGATGACGGTGGCTGGTTCGACTGGTTCGGCAGCGACCCGCAGCCCAACCACTATCGTCTCCAGCTCGACTCGAATGCCGGCAACAGCGTGGTGACGGTGGCCGGCGCCGATGGGCAGCCGGTCGAGCCCGCCGCGGCACGGGAGCTGCTGGATGCCATCGCGTCCACGCTGCGGTGATGCCGCTGCCGTCGATGCCCGGGCAGCCCTCTTCAACGCAGGGCCGTCCTGCCACCGGGCTCAGCTTCGCCTCGCTGGGCAGCGGTAGCAAGGGCAACGCGACCCTGGTCAGCGCCGGCGAGACCCTGGTACTGGTGGATTGCGGTTTCGGCGTGCGCGAGGCGGAGAAACGCCTCGCCCGCGTCGGCGTCCACCCGCGCCAGCTGGCCGCCGTGCTGGTCACCCACGAGCACAGCGACCATATCCCCGGGGTCGGGGCGTTGGCGCGCCGTCACCAGTTGCCGGTCTATCTCAGTGCCGGCAGCTGGCTCTCCGGCAAGCTCGGCGAAGTGCCCAGCCATCAGCTGCTGGTCCCGCAGGCACGCTTCGCCATCGGCGGGCTGGAGATCGACCCGGTCACCGTGCCCCACGATGCCCGCGAGCCGATCCAGTTCTGCTTTCGCGCCCACGGTCGCCGTCTTGGCGTGCTGACCGATCTCGGCCACCCGACGTCACACGTGGTCGATGCCTTCAGCGGCTGCGATGCGCTGTTCCTCGAGTGCAATCATGATCCGCGGATGCTGGCCGAGGGGCCTTACCCGCCCCATCTCAAGCGGCGCGTCGCCGGCCGCTGGGGCCATCTGGCCAACGCTCAGGCGTCGGACCTGCTGCGTCGGCTGGGGCTCGATCGGCTGCAGCGGATTGTCTGCTCGCACCTGTCGGCGCAAAATAACCACCCCGAGCGGGTGCTGGAGGCGCTGGTGCCCTTGCTCGACGGCGATGAATCGCGTCTGCTGGTCTCGACCCAGGATCGGGGCATCGACTGGCAGCAGGTGGCGTGACGTTGGCACCTGTCCACCCCGTCGCCGCACCACGCTTCAATATCCTCTTCACGAACCTGCTGCCCCACGGGGCCGCGACGGAGACAGCTCCATGCAAAAACGCGATCTTCTCTACGCCGGCAAGGCCAAGTCGGTCTACCTGAGCGACGACCCGCAGCGGCTCGTCCTGCACTTCCGCGACGATACCAGCGCGTTCGACGGCAAGAAGAAAGAGGCGCTCGAGCGCAAGGGAATGGTCAACAACAAGTTCAATGCGTTCATCATGGAGAAACTCCAGGCGGCCGGCATTCCCACGCATTTCGAGCAGCTGCTTTCGGACACCGAGTGCGTGGTCAAGAAGATGGAGATGATTCCGGTGGAGTGCGTGGTGCGCAACCTGGCCGCCGGTGGCCTGGTTCGCCGCCTTGGCGTCGAGGAGGGCATCGCCCTGAATCCGCCGACCTTCGAGCTGTTTCTGAAGAACGACGAGAAGGGCGATCCGATGATCAACGAGTCGCTGGCGGAGACGTTCGGCTGGGCAACCCCCCAGCAGCTGGCGACCATGAAGACGCTGACGTTCCGGGTCAACGACGTGCTCAAGCAGCTGTTCCTCGACGGTGGCATGCTGCTGGTGGACTACAAGCTCGAGTTCGGTCTCTTCGAGGGTGAGATCGTGCTGGGCGACGAGTTCTCGCCGGACGGTTGCCGACTGTGGGACGCCGAGACGCGCGAGAAGCTGGACAAGGATCGCTTCCGCCAGGGCCTGGGCGGTGTGATCGAGGCTTATGAAGAGGTGGGGGGGCGCCTGGGCATGACCTTCTAGAAACGCTGTCTCAATGCCTGCGCGCCGTATGCCTTGCACTTCGCTCCGCTCGGAGATTGTTGCAGCGCTTCTTGAGAATTGATTCCCATTGGAAGCCCCGACGTGGCAACGCCGGGGCTTCCTGCTATTCGGACGCTGTGGTAAAGACCTTTTCGCGCCTCACGCCATCGTCAGTCGATGCGCTTTACGCTTTCGATGGTGATCGGCGTCCTGGGCACGTCGGCGTGGGGGCCCTGGCGCCCGGTCGGCGTTCCGGCGATCTCGTCGACCACGTCCATGCCGGACACCACATGACCGAACACCGTGTAGCCCGGGTTGTAGAGGTCGCGGTAATTCAGCGCACCGTTGTCGACCAGGTTGATGAAGAACTGGCTGGTGGCGGAATCCGGATTGGCGGTCCGCGCCATGGCGATGGTCCCGCGGGTGTTGTCGAGACCGCTCTTCTCCAGCGGGATCGGGGCGTGGGTTTCCTTGGGCTCGAGATCCGCCGTCATGCCGCCGCCCTGGATCATGAAGTCCTGCATGACACGGTGAAAGACCGTGCCGGCGTAGAAGTCCTCATCGACGTACCGCAGGAAGTTCTCCACCGTCCTGGGTGCCGCCTGGGCGTCGAGCTCCACCTCGATGGCGCCCTGGCTCGTCTCCAGACGCACGTGGGGGTGATCGGCATCGGCGAGCGCCGGCAGCGAGAACAGGGTCAGGGCGGACAGGCACAGGGGGATCAGCGACTTTCGCATCGAAGGCACTCCAGTCTTTCATCGAAGTTCGCCAGCCTAGCGGCATCGGGGCAGGCTTGCCAGCGCCGGCGATGTCGGCGGGATGTCACTCCGCCGCAAGATCCATCACGAGGTGATCGATGACACGCCATGAGACCGACCGACTGATCCTGAGAAAGCCGGATAGCGCCGACGGGCCGCGGCTGTTCGCCATCTATGGCGATCCGGAGACTCACCGCTTCAACCCGGCCGGGCCCCACGCCGATGCCGCGGTATCGATGGCGGTGCTGAGCGGGTGGCTCGATCACTGGCAGCGCCACGGTTTCGGGATATGGGCCATCGAGGAGAAGGCGAATCCTGGGGTCGTCATCGGCTTTGGCGGCCTCGGCTGGACGAGAGAGGCGGGATGGGGGTGGATTCTGAACCTGGGATATCGCTTCTCCCCCGCCGCCTGGGGCAAGGGGTACGCCACCGAGATGGGCCAGGGCGCGATCGACCATGCTGTCGAGCGACTGGCGGCGGACAGGGTCTACGGCATGGTTCGCCCGCATCACGCGAAGTCGATCCGGGTCCTGCACAAGCTGGGCTTTCGCGAGGTCGGCACGCTGGAGGACACGCCGGGCGAGCCGGCCAGCCTGGTGCTCGAGCGATCGCTGCGCTGAGCCGTTCAGCGCGACTCGATCGCCTCTACCCCAATCTCGGTGTCGCCATCGCGCTCGTCGACACGAAAGCGGACGTTGACGTCGCGCAGCAGGACGCCATAACGCTTCGACGCGTCCTGCCGGGTCGCGGTGCTGCCGTGGTAGGCAGGGCGCGGATCCTGACTCAGCACCTCCTCGATCAGCCGAGCCAGCGCGTCACCGTCGGGATGCCGACGAAGCGCCTCGTCGGCCGCGGCGTCGAAGACGACGCGGTAGCGGGGCGGCGACGCGGGGGCGAAACCGGCATTGGCGTCCGGGCGGGACTCGGCCCAGGGGAGATACGGCTTGATGTCGAGGATCGGGGTGGCATCGCACAGATCGTGCCCCCGCAAGTGCAGCTTGACCCGGCTCTCGCAGCCGGCGAGGCGGGAACCGGCGATCGGCGCGCGGGCGAGAGAGGGGCGCGGGGTGCACTCCACCCCGACCAGCTCCACCAGCGACTGGCCAAGCCGATTGGGACGGTGGGTGCTCCGGCTGGCGAACACGCCGACACGGCGATTGCCGCCCAGGCGCGGTGGTCGAACCCGGGGCTTCCATGTCGTGGGGCTGCGATCGAAGACGAACGTCAGCCAGAGATGGCTCATCGCCTCGATGCCCTCCACGGCAAGCGGATCGTCGAATGGCGGTGTCAGATAGAGAATCGCCCGCGCCGACGGAGCCAGCCCGGGCTGCCGGGGGATGCCGAACTTGTCGGGATAGTCGCTGGCCACGTGACCGATCGCCTCCAGCGGGAAGGTGCTTGCGGCGGGCGGGGCGTCAAAGGGAGGCGATTGCATCGTGAAGCCAGTTCCAGAGGTGAAATTTCATAACGGTGCCATACTGCATGAGCGCTCGCGTGGCGGGCGCGTCGGCCCTTTGAAAACTCGCATGATACCAAGGAGAGGTGTTGGATGAGTTTCTTGCACGTTTATCACGAGGCGGATGGGGATCAGCCGCTGTTGAGCAGCCACGATGCCTATCGTATCGCGCTGGAACTCGGCTCCATCGAGGTCTATTTCGATCGGCGCGAGTTGACGGAGCTACCGGTCGGCGTCGATCGTCGGCAACTCATGGTGCTGAACAACGACACGGCGGCGGAAATCCAGCAGCTGAGCGGCCGCCGATACTGCGACCTGCGCGGCATGAGTCCGCAATATCCCGATCTCGAGCTCCGGCGGGAGCTGTTGTGCACCGAGTCGGCGAGCGACGAGGAGGCCTGGCATCTGTTTCTGAGAGGCCAGGCGATCTTCTATTTCCACCTCGACCATCGGGTCTACGTCGTCGGCTGCGACCGGGGCGACCTGATCTCGGTGCCGGCAGGGCTGCCGCACTGGCTGGATATCGGCCCGGAGCCCGACTTCCTGGTGCTGACGATGTGCAACGCCCCGTCGCACGACGTGATCGCGACGGCGAGCGATATCGCCCTGCGATTTCCACGCTTTGAAAGGTTGGTCGACGCCGTCACGGCTTGAGACAGTCGCGATGTCGTCTCCGATGGCAGGAGTGATCGCCATGCTCGAACGAACCCGCTTTCGCCAGGCCCTGCCCAGGGATGCCTCGGATCAGGCCGAGGTCTTCCACCACGCGATCATGGAGGGGACCGCGGGCCACTACACGCTGGCCCAGCGCGAGGCCTGGGCCGCATCACTGCCGCGTACCGCGGAGGCGTGGGCGGCACGCCAGGCTATCTACCCCACGCTGGTTGCCGAATGCGACGGCCACTGTATCGGCTTCTGCGAGCGCGATATGTCGGCGGGCCGCATCGAGACGCTCTACGTCTGGCCCTCGGTGGCGCGCCAGGGGATCGGCTCACGCCTGCTGTCGCTCTCCATCGAGGCGCTGCGGGACGCCGGTCGCGCGGCGGTGTCGATCGAGGCGAGCCTGGTGTTGGCACCTTCGCTGTCCGGGCATGGCTGGGAAACCCTCGGCGAGGAGTGGATCGAGCGTCGTGGTGAACGGCTGCCGAGGGTGCGCATGCGTCTCGCGGCGGCGGCTTCCGCCGGGTGACGGAGATTCCGTGATGCCGGGCCCGGCGGGAATTTCCCTTGGCGCAGGAAATTCGGTAGAGTCGCTTCCATAATGAAAGTGACCCAGGATATCTCATCGCTCTGTCCGGTGGCCCGCGCACTGGCGTGCGTCGGCGACAGCTGGACCCTGTTGATCCTGCGCGACGCCATGCAGGGGGCGCGCCGCTTCGACGAATTCCAGCGTGGCCTGGGCATCGCTTCCAGCATGCTGACGCGACGCCTCGAGCGCATGGTCTTCAACGAACTTCTCGAGAAGCGCTGCTATCAGCAGCATCCGCCGCGTCACGAGTATCATCTGACGGACAAGGGGCACGAACTCGCCCCTGTCATACTGATGCTCTACCGCTGGGGGGAACAGCATCTGCCGATCGAAGCCAATGGTTTCCGTCTGATCGATCGACGGACCCTGCGTCCTGTCGAGCCGATCCTCTATGACCGCCACCACGGGCGACCGCTGTCGCCCGGGGACGTGCGCCTGGCCCCGGGGCCAGATGCCAATCCGGCGGTTCATGCCCGTGTCGAACGTATGCGCAAAGCCTTCGAACGAGGCGATTCTTCCGACTCGCAGCCAGCAGCGGCGCGCGCCGACTGCCACGCCGCCATGGAGGCGAGTGACTCGATCAATGACTGAAAGGACATCGTCATGCGACGTATCGTAGTGACAGGTATGGGGCTCCTCTCGCCGCTGGGTTGCGGCATCGAACCAGTATGGCAGCGCCTGCTGGCGGGCGCTTCCGGTCTGCGCCGGCTACCGGCGGAAGTCGTCGAGGGGCTGGCGGCCGGCGTCGGCGGTCCGGTGCCGACCATCGCCGAGGACAGTGCGGGATTCGACCCCGACGCGACCATGGACCCGAAGGAGCGGCGCAAGATGGACCGCTTCATCCAGATGGCCGTCGCGGCGGCGGAAGAGGCGCTGGCCCAGGCCAACTGGTTCCCGAAGACGGAGGCGGAGAAGGAGCGCACGGCGACCCTGATCGGCTCCGGGATCGGCGGCTTTCCGGCGATCGCCGATGCGGTACGTACCACCGACAGCCGCGGCCCGCGTCGACTCTCTCCCTTCACCATCCCCTCGTTCCTGGCCAACCTCGCCTGTGGCCAGGTATCGATTCGCCACGGCTTCAAGGGGCCGCTCGGCGCGCCGGTCACGGCGTGTGCCGCCGGCCTGCAGGCGATCGGCGATGCCGCGCGCATGATTCACGCCGGTGAAGCCGAGGTGGCATTGTGCGGCGGCAGCGAAGCCTGTATCGATCGCGTCAGCCTGGGTGGGTTCGCCGCTGCCAAGGCGCTCTCCAGCCATTTCAACGACACCCCGGAGCAGGCCTCGCGGCCGTTCGATCGAGCGCGGGACGGCTTCGTCATGGGCGAAGGCGCCGGGCTGATCGTGATCGAGACCCTCGAGCACGCGCTGGCGCGCGGTGCGACGCCCATCGCCGAGCTGGTCGGCTATGGCACCACGTCCGACGCCTATCACATGACGGCGGGTCCGGAGGACGGCTCCGGCGCGGCACGGGCGATGCAGATCGCGCTGCGCCAGGCCGGCCTGGAAGCGGGCGAGATCCAGCATCTCAACGCCCATGCCACCTCGACGCCGGTGGGCGATCGCGGCGAACTGGCCGCCATTCATCGCCTGTTCGGCGACCGTTCGCCAGCGATCAGCGCCACCAAGGCGACCACCGGCCACCTGCTGGGCGCCGCCGGCGGGGTCGAGGCGATCTTCACGCTGCTGGCGCTGCGCGACCAGGTTGCACCGCTGACCCGCAACTACACCGATCCGGACCCGCTGGCGGCGGACCTGGACGTGGTCCACGGCGAATCGCGCCGGATGCCGATGGAACACGCCATCTGCAACGCCTTCGGGTTTGGCGGAGTCAACGCCAGCGTGATCTTCAAGCGTTACGAGGGCTGAAACGGGCTGCGCACTCCAGCGTTTCAGAGCGTCGTGTACGACGATCAATATGCAAAAAGCCAAACCGAGATTCCCTCTGGTCATGGGGTTTCGGTTTGGCTTTTTCTTACGACTTACAACTTCCAGGCGCGAAGCGCCGCTCTTCCCGCTGACTGACCCGGAGGGTCAGGCCATCGTATCGACGATCCCGCCTTCCACTCGCATCGCCGCGCCGGTGGTGGCGCTGGCCTGGGGCGAGGCGAGGTAGACGCTGAGATTGGCGACCTCCTCGACTTCGGCCACGCGCTGGATGATCGACGACGGCCGGTTCTCCTTGACGAAGTTGGCTTCCGCCTCGGCCTCGCTGATGCCCTGCTGCTTGGCGATGTCGGCGATCATCTTGCCGACGCCCTCGGACTTGGTCGGTCCGGGAAGCACGGCGTTGACCGTGACTTGGGTGCCGGCGAGCACCTTGGCCAATCCGCGGGAGATCGACTGTACCGCGCTCTTGGTCATGCCATAGTGGACCATCTCGGCGGGAATGTTGAGCGCGGACTCGCTCGACAGGAACTGGATACGCCCCCAGTCGCGCTCTTTCATCCCCTGGGCGTAATGACGCGACAGCCGCACCGCGCTCATCACGTTGACGTCGAAGAACTGCTGCCACTCCTCATCCGGGATCTCGAAGAAGTCCTTGGGCCCGAAGATGCCGACGTTGTTGATCAGGATGTCGCAGGAGGGCTTCTGGTCGATGAGCGCCTGACAACCCTCGGCCGTCCCCAGATCCGCCGCGACTCCGTCCACGGTTGCGCCCGGAAGCTTGCGCTCGAGCTGGGCGATGGCGTCGTCGACCCGCGCCTGGGTGCGCCCGGTCACGGTGACGGCCGCACCGGCGCCGGCCAGCCCCTCGGCGATGGCCAGCCCGATGCCGGCGGTGGAGCCGGTGACGATGGCGGTCTTGCCTGTCAGATCGATTTTCATCAGGTCTCTCCTTTTCCTGCGCTGTGGTCCGCGTTCCGGCGCCAGCCATGCCGTCTCGAAGGCGGGGGTGATGGCTCCGACGAAAGTCGCGGGGGTACACTTCCACATCGGGGCATTGGCAGCGAACACAACCCCGTGGCGGCTTTCAGCGTAGGACGCTTTTCGCAATTCGCCGTCCCATCGCTGATAGCCGCCCGGCTGCCGCCTCCTTATACTCATCCGACACCACCCTAACCTTCAGGGAGAAAGACATGGCCGCGAGCCCGACACGTGACGATTTCGACCGCTACATGACCCCCAACTATTCGCCGCAGCAGGCGATCCCGGTGCGCGGCGAGGGGAGCCGGCTGTGGGATCAGGCGGGCAAGGAGTACATCGATTTCGCCGGCGGCATCGCGGTCAATGCGCTGGGGCACTGCCATCCGACGCTGGTCGACGCGCTGACCACCCAGGCCAACAAGCTGTGGCATCTCTCCAACGTCTACACCAACGAACCGGCGCTGGCGCTGGCCAGGCAAATGGTCGAGCGGACCTTCGCCGACAAGGCCTACTTCTGCTCTTCCGGTGGCGAGGCCAACGAGGCGGCGTTCAAGCTGGCGCGGCGCTGGGCGTTCGACAACTTCGGCGAGAACAAGCACAAGATCATCTCGTTCAAGCAGGCGTTCCACGGCCGCACGCTGTTCACCGTCAGCGTCGGCGGCCAGCCCAAGTACTCCGAAGGCTTCGGCCCGATCCCGGGCGGCATCGTGCATGCCGAGTTCAACGACCTCGACAGCGTGCGCGCGCTGATCGACGACGACACCTGTGCCATCGTGGTCGAGCCGATCCAGGGCGAGGGCGGCGTGACCCCGGCGACGCCGGAATTCATGCAGGGCCTGCGCGAACTGTGCGACCGGCACCAGGCGCTGCTGGTCGTCGACGAGGTGCAATCCGGCGTCGGCCGCAGCGGCAAGCTCTACGCCTACATGCACTATGGTGTGACGCCAGACATCCTGACCAC
>NZ_CEXLVS010000135.1:0-11229 GCF_982684285.1 Salinicola sp.
CGACGGCTCGGAAGGCACCGCCGTCGCGACCGACCCGGCCGGCAACGCGTGCGAGCCGGCCTCCACCACCATCGATGCCGACGCCCCGACCGTACCAGCGACACCGGATCTCGCGCTCGCCAACGACACCGGTGACGACGCTGCCGACGGTGTGACCAGCGATGGCGCCGTCGACGTGAGCGGCCTCGAGGAGGGAGCCACCTGGGAGTACTCCCTTGACGGTGGCGATACCTGGAATACCGGAGAGGGAGAGAGCTTCGAACTCCCCGAGGGCAGCTATGCCGACGGCGACGTCGTCGCGCGACAGAGCGACGCCGACGGCAACAGTAGCCTCAACGGCAGCCTGGGCGCCGTCGTCGTCGATGCCACGGCACCGGTGATCGAGGAGGCCTCACCCGCCGAGATCGATGAGAGCGTGCTGTCCGGCACAGCGGAGACCACGGTCTCCGGGACGTTGGACATCGAGGGGGCCGGCAGCGGGCTGGAAGCCCTCTCGGTCACGGCGCCGGAAGATCTGACTTCGGGAGGAACCCCGGTCGAATGGAGCGGCAGCTTCGAGGATGGCACCTACACCCTGGTAGGCACGGCCAATGACGCCACGGTAGCCACGCTGACCGTCGCGAGCAGCGGCCAGTACAGCTTGGAACTCAGCCAGCACCTGGACCATCCCGACAGCGGAGCCGATGTGCTCGACCTCGGCTTTGCCGTCACCGCAACCGATCAGGCGGGCAACACTGGCGATGGCACGCTGACCTTCAACCTGCAGGATGGCGTCCCCCAGGCCTCGGGCGACCAGACTTTCGCCGTCGCTCCGGGTGATACCGTCAGTGGCAATGTCACCGAGTCCTTCGGTGCCGACGGAGGCCAGGTCCAGAGCATTACGCTGGACGGCTATACCCTGACCTACGATCCGGACGCGGAGGAGCCCATCACGGCTAGCGGAGATGCCGGGGACATCAGCTATACCTTCGACGCCGAGCAGCTGACGCTGAGTGTCGATACCGGCAATGGAGAGACGTTGAACGTCGATCTCGCCAGTGGCGAGTACGAATATGCGTCTGCCGCGTCCGCCGACAACGCCGATCCCATCGTCGGCATCGGTGGAGACGACAGCCTGCTGGGCCTGGTCGACGTGGGTGCGCTGGGCATCGCCAACTTCGGTCAGGATCAAGCCTTCGTGGCCACCGATCCCGATAACGACATCACCGAGGTCAATATCTCCCTGACGACGGTCTCGGCCGGCCTGGGAGGAGGCTTCCGTGGCTCGGAAGCCATGGCGGAAGCCTTCGGTCTCGAAGTGCAATACACCGACTTCACTCCCGTCGTCGGCCTGCAGACCTCGGTCAACATCACCGCCGCGGATGGCGGCACGATCGATAACCAGCAGTTGAACGAGTTCCTGGGCTCTCTCTACACGAGTTTCGCGCTCAACCTCAATCTCGTGCCGACCCTGGCCATCGAGGCCACCGATGCCGCGGGCAACACGTCCGAAACGTCCTCGACGAGCCTGGTCGGTCTCGATCTACTGCAGTCCAACGCGCCGGACTATCTCATCGAAGGTAGCGACGAGGGCGAAACCCTGTCGGGTACCGGAGACGACCCGCTCGACGAGCGTATCTATGGCTACGGCGGCAACGACACGCTCAATGGCGGACAAGGCAACGACACCCTGCGTGGCGGTGAAGGCAACGACTCCATCGACGGTGGCTCGGGGGACGACACCCTCTCCGGCGGTCAGGGTGACGATACGCTGACAGGGGGCAGCGGCGTCGACACCTTCCTGTGGGAAGCCGGTGACGAAGGCACGGTGGGAGAGCCGGCCAGGGACACGATCACCGATTTCTCCGTGCAGCCGGTGCGTGGCGGCGGCGATGTCATCGACCTGCACAGCCTGATACCGGACGGTCGCGCCCGGGGCAATAATGCGGGGAACCTGACGAGCTATCTGCACTTCGCCCTGGTCGGTGGCGCAACGGTGCTCTACATCAGCACGGAGGGCGCCTTCGCCGAGGGCTTCGATGAAAGCGCGGTGGATCAGCAGATCACGTTCACCGACGCCGACCTGATCGGCGACCTCGATTCCGACAAGGCCGTCATCGAGGACCTGCTCGCCAATGGCAACCTGATCGTCGACCAGGAGACGATCCCCACCGAGGACCTGCCCGAGGGCAACACCGACTTCGATATCGTGATCACCGACGGTGATGGCGATACCGACAGCAGCAACATCGTCTTCGACCACGGCGATGATGCGACGGACGTGACACCGGACAATGCGGCGCCACAGGTACAGGCCGCGGACAACGACCTGCTGGGACTCATCGGGGTCGACGCCCTGGGTATCGTGGATCTCACCCAGCAGGCGTTCACCGCAGCGGATGCCAATGGCAACTTGAGTCGCGTCCAGATCGAGTATGCGTCACTCGTGGACCTCAACCTCACCGGGGAGACGACCTTCAACTACTCGGAAGCGCTGGCCAAGGAGCTGGGGCTTTCCGTCACGGTCGACAACAGCGGCGGCTCGGTGGTGCTGCCTCAGTCCGTCATCACCATCACCGCCGAGGATGGCGGCACCCTGGACAACTTCGACATCAACGAGTTTCTCGCCACCGTATCCGTGGGTCCGGCCAGCGGCGGGAGCGACGGGTTTCTCGATGCCGTTCTCGACTTCCTGGGAGACTCGCTCAACGTCTCGGCGCTGGCCAACTTCACCATTACCGCCACCGACAGCGACGGGGCCTCGAACTCTGACGCCGTCGCGTCTCTGGCAAACCTCGATGTGCTGAGTCGCCTGTTTGGCGGCAACGACTACATCCTCGAAGGCGGTACCGGCAACGATGAGTTGACCGCCACCAGCGATGACGGGCAACGCCTGTACGGCCATGCCGGAGACGACACGCTGCAGGGCGGCGACGGTAGCGACCTGCTTCGCGGCGGCAGCGGTGACGATACGCTCATCGGCGGGAACGGTGACGATATCCTCATCGACGGGAATGGACAGGATGTCTTCCAGGCGGGCGCGGGCGACGATCTCATCATCGCGTCGGGCACGGACTTCGTCTCCATCGATGGTGGCGATGGCATCGATACGCTGCTGATGGATGGCGGCATCAACCTCGACATGACCAATAACGACATCGGCCCGATCACCAATATCGAACGCCTGGACCTGGGAACGGACGACGGCCAGAGCGTCGTCACCCTCGATGAGTCCAGTGTGCTCGACATGACGGACGAGAACGATGAACTGCAGATCACGGGAGACGAGAACGATACGCTGAACATTCAAGGAGCTTCCTTCGTCGAGTCGACCTCGGTGGATGGCGTGGCCTACGACCAGTACACCTTCGGCGACGCCACGATCCAGGTCGAGCAGGACACGGTCACCGTGGAGACCTGATCGCGACACTGTGGAACCGGGGCGGCCAGGTGCCGCCCCGTGACATTGGACGTAGGCAGAAGGAACGCGGGTATCAAACTCCCACGACAGCTCGATTGGAAACTCCCGATGCACTTACTCGCCATGGCGGCCTGTCTCTCTCCGTCTCTCGCCGCCGGCAATGCGCATGACTGGTGGCGCGAAACGGCGTTTGACAAGCCGACGATGCCCGACACGAAACTCCCGGAACAACCTTGGAACTCCTCCCCTGACTCTCCACCGGACGGTAGCGTGGTCGCCACCACGACCTCGGCGGATCCCACGGCAATGTCGTTGGCAGCCACGATTCGTCGGGGCCTGGCGATAAACCCCTCGGTGCGCGCCGCCCTGTCCGAGGCGGAAAGCGCCGGGACCGAAGTCGATATCGCGGAATGGGGCTACTACCCGGAGGTGGACCTATCGGTCGGTCCGGAAGAGTTCCCTTTCAGCGAATGGGGCTACGACGCCTCGGCAAGACAGATGCTCTACGACTGGGGACGCGTGCGAAGCCAGGTCGAGAACGCGGATGCGGCCGAACGGGAAGCGCGCCGGACGGTCGGGGTCGCCGAGGAAGAGGCCGCCCTCGATATTGCCGAAACCTACCTCGACGTCCTGGCGACAGGGCAGCGCGTCGCGCTGTCCCGCGGCTACGTCGAGGATCTCGACGACCTGTTGCGCCTGACCGAGGATCGGGGGCGCGACGGCTACACGGACAACACCGAACGAGGCCGGGTCGCCCTGGACCTCGCTCAAGCCCGGGATGAGTTGGCCACGGCTCGAGGAGAGCTGAGCGATGCCCGCCGACAGTTCCGGGTGCTCGTGGGCGTGACGCCGATGCCCGGGCAATTGGAAACGCCCGATCCCTTCAGCTTCACGGATCGCCTCGAGACCGCTCCCCTGGATGAGTGGATCGTCAATGCCCCCCTCTACCGCCAGGAACTGGCATCGGCCGAACAGGCAGCGGCGGAACTCGAGGAGGCCCGCGCAGCGCTCAAGCCACAGCTCAACCTCGAGGGATCACTCCAGCGCCGCCAGATCGGCGGCGACCTGCAGAACGATTCGGTCATCGGCTTTCGCCTGCGGATGGACACGCTCCAGGGCCTGGCAAACTTTCAACGCCCCGAAGCGGCCAGGCAACGGCTGGAAGCCGCACGCTACCGGGTCGACGAGCAGCGCCGGGAAATTCGACGAAGCGTGCTGACGCTGATCGAGAACGCCGGCGTCTACCGTCAACGGGAAAAAGCCCTGACCGACCAGGTCGAAGAGGCCGAGTCGGTCGGTCAGCTCTATGCCGACCAGTTCTCGGTCGGACGGCGCGACATCAACGATCTGCTGACCATTCGCCAGGAGGCGTACAACGCCCGCCGGCAACTCATCGACCTGCAGAGCCAGCAGAAGAGAATCCAGTACCGGGCGGCATCACAGCTTGGGCTCATCAGCCCCCTGGTCAACGGCCGCATGGATGGGCAAATGCCATGAACGCACCCGCCACTGAAGCAATCCAGGATTATGGCGACCCCCTGCGTGAAGGGATGGTGCTGCTGTGCGAGCGAATTGGACGACCGACGTCGGTTGCGGAACTCGGCGATGGCCTGCCGCTGGTGAGTGGACGGCTCCCCTTGCGGGAGGCGGCCCGGGCGCTACGTCGGGCCGATGTCAGCGCGAGAGTGGTCTCCCGCTCCCTGGACACCCTCACCCCGCGGCTGCTGCCCGCCCTGCTGATACTCGATGACGGGGAGACGCTGCTCCTCGAGTCGCTCTCCCAGGAAGGGGCCACGGTGTCCCTGCCCGAGACCGGCGGGGGCGCGGAGACGATGTCGCGACAGGAACTGGCTCGTCGCCATACCGGCGCCATCATTTTTGCCCGGCCCCGACATCGCTCGGATGGGCGCGCCGGGACCTTCGCCGAGACGGCGCCGACGCACTGGCTGAAGGGCCCCTTGCGCGCCGCCTGGCCGGCTTACGCCGAGGTCGGCGTCGCCTCGCTGGCGGCCAATCTGCTGGCGATCTCCACCGCCCTGTTCGCGATGCAAGTCTACGATCGTGTCGTTCCCAATGCGGCGTTCGACACGCTCTGGGTATTGGCCAGCGGGGTCGCGCTTGCCGTCTGCATGGAGTTTCTGCTCAAGGGGTTGCGCGCGCATCTGCTGGAGGTCATCGGCAAGCGACTTGACCTCGAACTCTCCTCGAAACTGTTCGAGCAGGCGATTCGCCTGCGCCTGGCGGCCAAACCGGCCTCGACCGGCGCCTTCACCAGCCAGGTGCGCGAGTTCGAGGCGGTGCGTGAATTCTTCACCTCGGCCACCGCCGGCGCCATCAGCGACATTCCGTTCGTGGCCGTGTTCGTACTGGTGATTGCCTGGATCGGCGGGCCGGTGGCCTGGGCTCCCGTGGCAGCCATCGCCGGCATGATCGTGCCGGGGCTCCTGCTGCAGCGCCACTTGGCCAAGCTGGCGAGGGAGAACCTGCGCGAGGGCGCGGTCAAGAACGGCGTGCTGCTGGAATCGCTCGACCAGTTGGAGACGGTCAAGTCGACACGGGCGGAAGGACGCAATCTGGCCCTGTGGGAGTCGCTATCCGCCCAGCTCTCCAGCACCTCCATCCGGCTGCGCTCCACCACCAGCATGCTGGCGCACTCGGCCTCGCTGCTCCAGCAACTGGGCTACGTGGGCATCGTGATCATCGGTGTCTACCGCATCAGCGCCGGCGACATGACCATCGGCGCGCTGATTGCCTGCTCCATTCTGGGGTCCCGGGCCATTGCGCCCATGGCCCACACGACTGGGCTGCTGGCGCGCTGGCAGCACGTCAAGGCAGCGGTCGAGGGGCTCGATGAGATGATGGCGGCACCGAACGAGAGCGGCACCGGCCAGAAGGTGCGCAAGACTCACATCGAAGGCAACTATCGCCTGGAAGAGATCGTCCTGCGCCATGACGAGAACGCGCCTCCGGCACTGCAGATTCCCGAGCTCACCATCGAAGCCGGGGCCAAGATCGCCCTGCTGGGCGGCAACGGCGCGGGGAAATCCACCCTGCTCCGCCTGCTGTCCGGCTTCGTCGAGCCAACCCAGGGCAGTATCCAGCTCGACGATGTCAACATCGCCCAGATCGACCCGGCCGATCGGCGCCAGGCGATCGGTTACCTGCCGCAGGACATCGCGCTGTTCTACGGCACGTTACGCGACAACCTCTCGCTCGATGGCGCGGGATACAGCGACGACGAGATTTTCCAGGCGCTGGACGGCGTCGGGCTCGGCCGTTTCGTCCGCAAGCACCCGCTGGGACTGGAGTTGCCCATCATCTCCGGTGGCAGCGTCTCCGGGGGGCAGCGTCAGGCAATCGGGCTGGCGCGACTGATACTGCAGGATCCACGCATCGTCTTGCTGGACGAACCCACCGCCGCCTTCGACCAGACCAACGAAAAGCGCGCGGTGGCTTTCCTCAAACAGTGGATGGCTAGACGCACGTTGATCGTCTCGACGCACAAGAAACCGCTGCTCGAGCTGACCGATCGCGCGATCGTGCTGCGCGAGGGCAAGCTGGCGATGCAAGGCAATGTGGACCAGATCGTCAACGGCAACCGCGTCGACACCAAACGGGAAAACCGCTGATGGCTTCAACCTACAGTGATCACGACCTGTACCGCCAACTGGGCGACCCCCGCTTCACGCTGCGCCACCCCATGGCACGGCCGGTGCTCTGGGCGGTTCTGCTGGCCCTCGCCTGCTTCATCGGATGGTCGGCCTGGGCCCACATCGCCGTGGTCACCCACGGCGAGGGACGCGTGATCCCGGCTAGCCGTATCCAATCCATCCAGAGCCTGGAGGGCGGTATCATCGAGGATCTGCCCGTGCGGGAGGGGGACATCGTCGACAAGGGGCAACTGCTGGTGAGGCTCAGCGGGACCCGCTTCAAGAGCGCCTACCAGGAGACCGAGAGCCAGGTCATCGCGCTCCAGGCCGCCATTGCGCGACTTCAAACGGAAGTCCTCGAGGAAACAAGCATCGAGTTTCCGCCAACGATATCCCCGGATAGTTCGTTGGCGCGGTCCGAACGCGAACTGTTCCATGCCCGTCGCGAGAAACTCCGCGAGGCCACCAGCTCGCTGGACCACGAGATCCAGATGGCGCAGCGCCGCCTGGATCTGGTCCAACCCCTCGTGGCGCGCCAGGCCGTCAGCCGCATGGAAGCGCTGCAACTGCAGCAGGACATCGCCTCCCTGCGTGGTAAACGCGCGGAGATTCAGAACACTTATGTCCAGGATGCCTATACCGAACTGACCGACAAGAAGGGCGAGCTCTCTTCGCTCGAACAGGTCCTGGTGCAGAAGCGCGACCAGTATCAGCGCACCGAGATCCGGTCACCCGTGCATGGTCGCGTCAATGCCATCAACTACACCACCCAGGGCGGCGTGGTGCCGCCAGGGGAAACGATCATGGAAGTGATCCCGCTGGAGGACCAGTTGCTGATCGAGGCGAAGATCAAACCTAGTGATGTCGCTTTCCTGGCACCGGGCATGTTCACCAGTGTGAAGATCACGGCCTACGACTACACGATCTATGGCGATCTCGACGGCACGGTCGAACAGATCAGTGCCGATACCATCGAGGAAGAGACCCCGCGCGGGACGGAGTCCTATTACAAGGTCTATATCCGCACCGATACCAGTTCCCTGAGGCACGATCAGGAAACGCTGCCGATCATTCCCGGCATGATCGCCCAGGTGGACATCCAAACCGGTGAGCGCAGCGTCATGAACTATCTACTGAAGCCACTTCTGAAAGCGAGGCTGTATTGAGGCTCTGCCGCCTGCCGGCGAGGAGATCGGGCTCCGTCAGGTCGTAGCCCGTCTTTCAACTGGTGCGGTGGGTTGAATCGAGGGGCCGTTGCCACTTTAGATACGAACATGCGGATTAATATATCCGCCGCCATTCAGGATAAAAGCGTTGTTCAAAACGATAGCCTACAAGGGTTCTAAAATGAAGTGAGATATTAGAGAACGCCGAAGAGCCCTATACCCAAGAGCTGGGATCACGGGGTAGTTGTCCGTGCGGATCAAACACGCTCAAGCTGTCCTGGCTGGTGAGGGCATCCGTGAAAAGCACCAAGTTGATGCCCCCGGGCCTCGCCAGTGAGGGGAAGAGGATGCCTTGGGCACCGGTTTCAAGAGCCATATCGCCTAGGAGCCAGGAAGGTGGTTCAACGCGCTCGTGGAACCACATCCGTCGCCAGTCACAGTAGAGCTCCTGCCACAGCGGATCCCAAGCACCGCTATATCCGGCTCGGAAATCGATCACTGGGACAAGATCAACCTCGTAGCTGACGATCAAGCCCGGCGGCATGAGCGCGGATAGCTGCCTGTATTCCGCCATAGCGGTCGCTTCATCGAGAGAAAGGTAGAGAGCTGGCACCCCGACCCTATTCAGGCGTCCGCCATGCTCCCCCGCCCCCGCACCACTCGTCGGCATGAACGCCCACTTGGGATCATGGACGCGATAGGCAGCCGCGGCGAAATGTAGAAGCTCGATCACCCTACGACACCCGCCTGCAGGGCTCGGATATAACGCAGCAGGTCCTCGCTGCGGCCATCGCTGACCAACTGCTCGGCGGTCTGGTAGTCGAACGTGCTGATGGGCTCGTTGCGAAACCAGAACAGGGCATCGTGAAAGCTCCCGTTGATATCCGTCGCCGCGGCCAGCACCCGGATGGCATCGCGCAGAAAGCTCTGCAGTTTTTCGGCACCCTCCGCGCGGTTGATGGTAGTTCGGTGGACGTGAGCGCGGCTGGCAAGCACCTGGATGTCCATGCTGAGGGCACTGGCAAACAGGCGAGGGTTGATGATGGGATGCCCACCCGGCCGCGCCGCCGCCCTCAAATCCTGGACGAAACGATCGAAGCTGTCCGGCGCACGGTAGTTGCTCGGTTCGATCGGCTGACGAAGGGCTTCGGTAGCCATGGCGCACTCCTCAAGGTTTTTGCATCCTATATACTTCACAAAAGCATCATAGCATCTTCATGGACAGTGCGCAGCGTGGTGGTGTCAAAGGTTGGAAGGAGGCAGCGGAGGCATGGCTCCAGACGAGCGGGCGGAGAGACGGCAGCGCGGCGCGTGGTTGCGGCCGGCAGGCGCAGAATATGGATGGATCTCCACGGCGGTATCAGCCATCAGGTGTACCGCGTTCATGCCGGGCGGGCAGTAGAGAACGTTAAACGCATCTGATAGGTTTTTTCGCGACAAAGATACCTTAGCCCTTTGGCTAGATCATCTAACGAATCTGCGAGAACCTTACATGCCAAAATTCAAACGCCAGATCATCTCAGTCGACGGTTTTTCCGACGGCCTACTCCCATTCTTAAACAATTTCCTGAGCACTTCCATTCTCATGGCCATGAGTCTGTTGGCGCTAACCCAGATCCCTAAATACATCATTGCCATCCCCGCCCTATTAACCTTAATTCTCGCCCTAATCGGAATGCTTATCAATAACTTCAGATTTATAAAGCAAACTATTCCGAACCCGACACCTGAAACCTTGAAGCCGCACTTTGAGGCGAAGGGCCCGAAAACACCGAGCTGGTTCATGAGTTTTTACCGAGAACTCAGAAACAATCCGGGATATATTCTAATAGGACTAGTAACCATGGCGACCACTGAACTCTTAGTTTTAGCGGGGTTCGTAAACATGGCGATCAATTTAAAAGCGGCATTATAAGAGCATTTCCCTAGCACCGGTCGCGAGCTATCAGCGAGTACTGCTGACTGCCTGGATCAACTGCTCTGCGGGCACGTAGCGCAAGACGACGTCGGCCGCCGTCAGTTGATCGATATCCTGATGCAGCTTCTGGCAATAGGGACAAGTCGTGTCGTGAACACGGTGATCTGACCCGCCTCCTCGCCCTGGGCTGGGAAGTTCATGGTGCTGTCTGAAGGCAATGCCTTCTGCTGTGCCAAACGGTCCTGTCGTCCGTGCTGGTCGGTGACATCGGTAAGGCCATTGGTGGCGTTGTCGTGAAGCGTGCCGACGATCATCCATCGCCCACTGAGCATCGCTGTCGAGGGTCTCGCCATTAGCCAGCCCCACTCGTACAGCGGACCTTCGATCTCTACGGGACGAACCGAGTCGAGTGTGGCCGAGTTGCCGTTGATCACCAGCGTCTTCAGCGTGGGGGGACCTGCGCCCCCGCGACCACGGTATTCGCAAGCAAAGGCATGGGCGCCAGAAGCGCCAGCAACGGAAGGCTGGTCAGCATCGCTTTCACCTCAGGGCCTTCAGGCTCTTGACCGCCGACTAGCCACCGTCCAACAGTCCCCCATTAAGAATGGCATCGTAGCGATCGACAAAGCGATCGAGGAGATCGATCAACCGGAAACGACCATTGGCGCGTTCAGCAGTAGTTGCTGCAGCTGATTCCGATAGTCGTTGGAAGCAGTGATGTCGAGGTTGGAAAAAGCGGTACGAGAAATGATCTGATCAAGACCGACCAACTCTGTCGCCGGTAGCTCGTGTACCCCGCCAGGAGCGGGCTGGGACAGATCGTAGAAGGAAGAGAGGGTTGGCTGGGAATCCAGACCGATGAGGAGGACTCGTAGACCGGCGCCTACCAGGCTACCGCCGAGGTTAGCTGTCGTGGTGGTTTTCCCGACGCCGCCTTTGGAACAAAACGTTGCTGAAACGCGCATTGCTGCACCTCATCCGTGGACATGCGGAATGAGTGCAGAGGTGACGTGACATAGCAGGAATCTTTTCGCCGACCGCTGGCTCCCCGAACAGGACTCGAACCTGTGACCCAATGATTAACAGTCATTTGCT
>NZ_CEXLVS010000136.1:0-11013 GCF_982684285.1 Salinicola sp.
AAGCTCGAAGCTCGAAGCTCGAAGCTCGAAGCTCGAAGCTCGAAGCTCGAAGCTCGTAGCTCTTAGCTCTTAGCTCGAAGCTCTTAGCCCTCCTTGATCGACGCCATGTCGATCACGAAGCGATACTTCACGTCGCCCTTCTGCATCCGCTCCCAGGCCTCGTTGATCTGATCGATGTTGATCATCTCGACGTCGCAGGTAATGCCGTTCTCGGCACAGAAGTCGAGCACTTCCTGGGTTTCCGGCATGCCACCGATCAGCGAACCGGCCAGCACGCGACGACGGAACACCAGGTTGGCACCAGAAATCGCCGGATCGATCGGCTCGAGCAGGCCGACCAGAATATGCGTGCCATCCGGCTTCAGGGCATTGAGATAGGGATTGATGTCGTGCTGCACCGGCACCGTGTCGAGCATGAAGTCGAAGGTCTCGGTGATCGCTTCCATCTCGTCTTCACTGGTGGAGATCACCACGTGATCGGCGCCCTGCTTCTTGGCCTCGGCCTTCTTGGACTCGGACCGCGTGAACAGCGTGACCTCGGCACCCAGCGCCTTGGCGAGCTTGACCCCCATGTGGCCGAGGCCGCCCATCCCGATGATGCCGACCTTGTCGCCCGGCTTGACGCCGTAATGCTTCAGCGGCGAATAGGTGGTGATACCGGCGCACAGGATCGGCGCGGCGGACTTGAGGTCGATGCCATCGGGCATGCGCACGACGAAGCGCTCGCTGACCACGACCTTGTCGGAGTAGCCGCCCTGGGTCAGGGTGCCATCGTGCTTGTCGGGGCTGCCGTAGGTCATCACGAAGCCTTCGGCGCAGTAGTTCTCCAGGCCATCCTGGCACGCCTTGCACTGGCGGCAGGAGTCGACCATGCAGCCGACGCCGACCAGATCGCCGACCTGGTACTGGCTGACGTCGTCGCCCACGGCGGTGACGCGGCCCACGATCTCGTGCCCCGGCACCACCGGATAAGAGGCCATGCCCCAATCATCGCGGGCGAAGTGGAGGTCGCTGTGGCAGACGCCGCAGTAGAGAATCTCGATCGAGACATCATCCGGGCGCGGCGCGCGGCGCTCGAAGTCCCAAGGGGCCAGCGGCGTCGTGGCGGAGTGTGCGGCATAACCCTTGGCGGGCGTGGCGGTAGTCTGAGTCATAACGGTAACCTTGATCGAGAGAAGGGATGGCGCACCGTGGAACGGGCGCGGAAACGGAGCCAGTGTGGTCGATACGTTCGGCGCCCGCCATGCCGAATCCTGTCGAACATCCGTCACATTCTCTTGGAATAGCGCCCTTTGTTATCTTATAACGCTATTTTCATGCACAATACGCTGATCCTCCACATCACCTCTTGGGAGACGTCATGCTCGAGCGCTCACTCCAGGTCACGCCAGGCGACGAGCCTTCGCGGAACGGCACCCTCGAACCGCCTCGGCCGGGCGCCGACTGGGCTTCGCAGTTGGCCCGGACACTGGCGCCGCTGGCCAGGACCGACGGCTTCTCCGACACCGCCATCGACGGGGTGAAGCTGATCGCCTCGGCGTGCAGCTGTCCGCGCACGCCGCTGATCTACGAGCCGGGGCTGTTCATCATCGCGCAGGGCGACAAGATCGGTTATCTGGAGGACCGGGTCATTCACTACGGTCCCGGCAACTACCTGGTGCAGGCGATGCCGTTACCCTTCGAGTGCGAGACGCTCGCCCGCCCCGAGGCGCCGCTGCTGGGCCTGTCCATCGATGTGGACCCGTTGACGTTGAGCGAGCTGGTTCACCATCTGCCGGCACCGGCCGATAGCCATGGCCGCTCCCCCGAACCCATGGCGGCGGTCTCGATCGACGCCCCCATGGCGGAGGCGGTGCAACGGCTGGCCGACTGCCTGCAGGACGAGAGTACCAGCCGGGCCCTGGGCGCGGGTCGGGTGCGCGAGGTGCTGTTCGCGGCGCTCAACGGCCCCCAGGGCCAGTCGCTGCGGCAACTGGTGCAGCAGCAGGGACACTACGCACGCATCGCCGAGTCGCTGAACTACCTCCATCGTCATTTCGCACTGCCGCTGACGGTGGAGACGCTCGCCGAGCGTGCCAACATGAGCGCTTCCCACTTTCATCACCACTTCAAGCGCGTGACACAGCTGTCGCCGGTGCAGTATCTCAAGCGCGTGCGGCTACTGCGGGCGCGGGTTCTGCTGGGCCAGCAGCGAATCAACGTGGCCAGGGCCGCCGTCGATGTCGGCTATCGCAGCACCTCGCAGTTCAGTCGCGAGTACAAGCGCTATTTCGGTGTCAGTCCCTCTCAGGAGTAGACGTCGTGCGCGGCCGGCCTTCCATCGGGGGCGATCACGTCCACAGCCCCATCAGCCCCCGGATCAGGTAATAGGCGCCCACCACGGTGACGATCCAGCGCGTCCAGTAGCGAAAGCCGGCATCCGTCAGCCGGGACAGCACCAGATTGCCGGTGCGCGTGCCCAGGAAAGCGAAAGGAATCGCCAGCGCCACCCAGCCCCACTCACCACGATCCATCGCCAGGGCCGCCTGCCAGTAGAAGAGGATCTTGAGGCTGTGGGCGATGACCTGGATCGCCGCTTTGGTCGCCACCACGGTGCGCCGATCGAGCTGGGTGCGGATGAAGCCGATATCGATGGTCGGGCCGGATACCCCGACGGCAATGGTCAATCCCCCGGAGACCAGTCCGCACAGGACGGCATGCCCCGGCCGCGCAACATTGAAGTGGAACCAGCGCTTGGGGATCCATACCATCACCGGCATCAGCCCCAGCACGATCAGCACCACCGTCTCGCTGGGGGAGTAGCGCACCAGGACCAGTAACGCGGCCGCGATCAATACGCCGCAGGCGATCATGGCGACGATGCGCCAGTCGATGAATCGCCGCGACAGCCAGGCACGCGATGCGTTGGCGGTGAGCTGGATCACCCCGTGGACGGCGATCGCCGTCGCCGCCGGCAACCAGGCCAGCAGGAAGCCCAGAAGGACCAGCCCACCGGCCATGCCGAAGACGCCGGACAGCACCGAGGTCGAAAACACCACGACCAGGAACAGCAATGCAACGGGTAGTGCCATAACGGGGTCTATACTCCAACGACGGGCTTACAGTGCCCGAGAAAGATCCACGGCGGATGACGTCGTGGAGAATCCGCCAGACCGGCAGGCGCGATGCGCTCACCAACCTGGCAGCCGGTGACACGCCATCGGCCCCTTCCCCCATCGGCAACAAGGACCGTTTTCATCATGCGCCGTTCCACGCTCCCCACGACCTCCGCCTGTCTCGCCACGGCCCTGCTCGCCATGGCCGGCCCCGCCCACGCCTCCAGCGACGACGCCTGGCAGGAGCACGACCGGGCGGTCATCGAACAGTGCCAGCAGGCCAGCCAGTTTCCGGATGCCGCGCCGGCTGGCGAGCCGGTGCTGTTCGACGACGAAGCCGGCATGACGGCACTGCTGATCCAGGGCCACTACCCGCAGGACCACATGAACGGTCAGGCCGGCCAGGAACTCTGCCTGTTCCTGCGCAGCAGCCAGGAGGTCTACATCGCCGACGCCGACAAGCTGGCGATGGGTTCCGACGCGCTGCCGAGTACGCCGACGGACGCCATCGACGACGATAGCGACACCGGCCGGTCGGACACCGACGGCGACGCCCCCTGATCAACCCGCGCGGGGGTGCTCCGGCGTCGCCAGGATCCGCTGGTAGAAAGCCAGATCGAGCCAGCGCCCGAACTTGAAGGCAGCCTGGCGGACCGTGCCGGCGTGTTCGAAGCCCAGCCGTTCGTGCAGCACGATACTGGGGGCGTTGGCGGCATCGATTCCGCCGATCAGGGTGTGGTACTGCTGGGCCTCGGCGCGCGCGATCAGCGCCGTCATCAGCTGCCTGGCAACGCCCCGCTGGCGGAAGTCGCCATCCACGTAGACCGAGTGCTCGACGCTGTAGCGATAGGCGGCATGGGGCCGAAACGGGCCATAGCTGGCGAACCCCATCAGCCGGCCGCTAGCACCGTCGAGCATGCCGACGACCGGACAGTCGCCTTCGCGCTTGGTCCGGAACCACTGCTCGACGAAGGCCCGCGTCCGTGGCTGATACTCGTAGAGCGCAGTGGTATTGAGGATGGCGTCGTTGAAGATCGTCAGCACGGCATCGCCGTGCAGGTCGAACTCGCAGTCGATCAGGGTCAAGGTACGGTTCTCGCGGTCGAATCGGGGAGCTTGCGCGGCATTCAATACAGCGCATTGGCCTTGAGCCTGGCCAGCGTTCGGTCACCGGCATTTTTCAACACGAGCGACTGCCCGGAGATCGAGTAGTGCGCCGTCTCGGAGAGCGTCGCCAGCCACCCCTGCTCGAGGGTCGCCATCTCCCCGGGGCACGCCATTCGGGTCGAGGCGAGCTGGGTGAAGGTCAGCGTATCGCCCTCCAGCCGATAGCCGCCCATCAGCCGGTTGCAGCCGGTCGAGCCGGAAACGCGCCCCTGCGCATCGAGCACCAGGTGCGCTTCGCGCTGGTTATCCGCCACCGGAACCGGCTCGCCGTCGAGCGTCATCAGCTTCCAGTAGGTACCGACCAGGGGTTCGCTGGCGGCCGGCGCGTTGGCGTCGGTTGCGGCGCTGTCGTCATCCGGGTTCGAGGCGCAACCGGCAACGCTCACGACGACCGCGGCGGCGAATAGGGAAAGGCGTGACAACACGTTGATGTCCTCATGTGGGAAGCGGGAGCGAAAGGGGCGATTTTGCGCGCGGGCGGCCGCGGAGACAATCCGGGCCGCCCCATTTCGGCGAAAAAGCCAGACCTGTTCGCACGATTCACGCGGCTCGCGGCTCGTCGTGTGAACCGCCCTAATGGCGATCGATCATCGCGGTCAGATCGTCGGCGACCATCGGCAGCGTCTCGCGCCAGGAGAGATAAGGCGTCGACGCGGTACCGTTGACCAGCACGGCGAAGCTGCCCCAACGCCCGCTGTCTGTGCGGAAATAGCCCGCCACCGCGCGCACCGTCACCGGCTCGTTGAGCGTGCCGGTCTTGAGCATCACGTGGTCCTGGAAGGTCTGGCTGCCGCGACGAATGAAATGCATCGGCCCGTTGGCGGGTACCTGCATGCCGGCCACGAAGGTGGGAAACAGCGATGCATTACCGTACATCGCCCCCAGCAGCGCGTTGACGCTCTGCGCCGAGACCCGATTCTCCGGCGTCAGGCCGCTACCGCTGCGCAGTATCGCCGCGCCGTGTCCCGGCAGGCTGGTCGCGTACCGCTCGAGCTCCCGCCCGGCGTCCGGCAGATTCCGTTGCGTGCCGGAGGTCAAATCCAGCGCCAAGGTGTCAGCCATGAAGTTGTTCGAGTAGTTGAGCGTGCGCAGCAGCAGCTCCTGCAACGGCTTGCCCTCGACGGCGGCCAGGTCCTTGGCGCTCGGGGGCGGAGGCTGACGACTGACGGCGTAGCCGCCGCTGACCGGAACGCCCGCCTGGCGCAGTAGCGACAGCAGCGTCTGCCCGGTCTGGTCCGCCGGATCCGAGCTCGCCTTGTAGATGGGGCGTGGATAGGTTCCGGCAGGAATCCGTCCGCTGATCTTGAGCGTGTCCCCCTGGCTGTCGGTCACCCGCTTGGCGTAGAGGTCGGCACCGCCGCCCGCGGCGACCGTGGTGACGTCGTTCTCGATCCGCAGGGTCGGCGCCACCGTGTCGCAGCTGGTGATCCGTGCCGGCTGGCCGACCACGCCCGGCATCACCGTGGCGCACCAGCTGCCATAGTTGACCGCAGCGGAAGAGAGCAGCGACGCGTAGGCGTTGGTGCCCTCCGTCCGCGTCTTGCAGCGATCGCTGGTCTCGCAGGTCACCGGGCCGAACCGCCACTGGCTGATCACCAGCTGGCCATCGATGCTGGAGACCCCGAGCTCCCGCAGCTTCTGGATCAGCCGCCAGAGCTCTTCCGAGGTCAGCGCCGGATCCCCGCCGCCCTCGAGCACCAGGTCGCCGTGCAGGACGCCGTTGCCATCGAGCGCGCCGGTAGAGACGAAGCGGGTGGTGAAACGGTGCTGCGGCCCCCAGCGATCCAGGGCGGCGGCGGCAGTGTAGAGCTTGGTGACGGACGCCGGCGACAGCGGTTGCGAAGGGTTGAGCGCGCCCAGCACCTCCCCGCTATCCAGCAACTGCGCCTGGGCGCTGATCACGAACCCCTTGTCGGCGAGCCGGGCAACATGATCGAACCCGGCCGCCTGGGCGACGACAGAGACTACCGATAGTGACAACGCACCGAGAAACAGAGAACTCCGATCTAGCCATCGCCGCATAATGGATGCTCGCTCCAGAGGAAAATGAGGGCCCAACTGGTCCAGAGCGTACCAATTAACGCCCCCCGGAGGCGATGCCTGGTGTCATGCCAAAGTACCAAAAGACAGAAGCGCTGAGAAAAGGGCAGCCCTTGCGGCGGTCAGTGCGACGACAGCCGCGAAAAAGCCTGGATGACGACCACACCGGCGATGATCAGCCCCATGCCCAGGTAGGCGGGCAGATCCGGTTTCTCGCCGTAGAACACGATGCCGATCAGCGTCACCAGTACGATACCGAGGCCGGCCCAGATCGCGTAGGTGATGCCGACGGGTAGCGACTTCAGCACCAGCGACAGCGCATAGAACGAGAAACCGTAGCCCACGATCACCACGAGGCTGGGCAGCCAGCGTGTGAAACCGGCCGAGGCTTTCAGCGAACTGGTCGCCACGACTTCGGCGACGATCGCCAGGGCGAGCAGCAGATAGCTCATCGGACGGACTCCCCGTGCGGTAGCGAGGGCGCGAGATCGACGCGATAGCGCCATAGGACCTGGCCGCTCTCGAAGTATTTTCGTTCGAATGGCGTCATGAACGTGGCGCCAGGCGTGAAGGCAGCGATCTCGCCCTCGACCCCGAGAAGCGTCTCGACACCGAGCGCGAACTCCTCGACATAGATGGCCCAGTTGGAGCGCAGCTCCAGCGCCCCGCCGAGCGCGAGCAGCGAGGGAAAGACCGGATGCCCATGCCAGCGCTTCTTGAGCTGGGTGCTCTTGGGATAAGGATTCGGATAGAGCAGGTAGTGCCGCGCCGGCCGCCACCCGGCGGCAAGCGCCAGGCGCCAGAAATCGACCAGATCGGCGCGCACCAGTCGCGCGTTGTCCGGCAGTGCCCCGTGATCTCGTGACAGTCGCAGCTCGCTGCGATCCACGCCGATCACGGCGTGGTCGGGATGACGCTCGGCGAGCCGACGGGTGGAGAGCCCCACGCCGCAGCCGGCATCGAGGATCAGCGGCCGGCTCTGGGCCTCCAGCCATTGGTCCGCCTTCTCGAAGGCCAGGCGCGTATGCTCGGCGGGCGGGCGTTTCCACTCGCTGTCGCGGGCGCGCTGGACGCGGCGCACCAGATCCTGGTGCGGCCGCTGCTGACTTGAGACGATGGCGCGCGATGACGCTTGCATGAGAACACCGATAATAGGACTGGCGACAGGCCGAGCATTCTAGGGTCTGTCGCCGTTGCATGCACGGCCGCGCCTGGCCTGACACCATTGGCGCAGCAACGCGGTTCGCGCTGAAACGGCAACAGACCCTACCAGCCGCCGGCCCGACCTTCGCAGCGGCGATCGAACGATAGCTTGGCCCGCGTGGCATGACGGCGCGCGCGCGCAGGTGTATCATCCCTGCCCACATTCAGCCAATCCTGGCAATACGGCCTTCGATGGCATGCGCGATCACTGTCTTCCCTACTCGCTCGGGGGTTTTTCTCCACCGGCCCGGGCCGAAAGCTGAGCTCTCGGCGGGGATCTCCTTTCATCGCAGTCGATCCATCCCCATGTCATGGTCACCGATTGCCCCAATGTTCATGAGGGACGTGGCTTGTCACATTTACCGGTAATCGTCGGTATGGGCGGCGTCAACGCCGCGGGTAGAACCTCCGGGCACCAGGCCTACCGCCGCACGATTCTCGACGTTCTGCCAGCGGCCGAGCAGACCCGGACGCTCGTTGCACTGGCGACCCTGATGCAATTGGTCACTCCTTGCGAAGATGGCCAATGGCAAGGTGCCGATGGCGAGACGCTTGGCGAGGAGGCGGTCGTCGCCCGCTATCGCGAGCAGATTCTCAAGCACACGCTGATCCGGCGCATCGAG
Organism: Salinicola sp.; assembly: GCF_982684285.1. Taxonomy (NCBI): domain Bacteria; kingdom Pseudomonadati; phylum Pseudomonadota; class Gammaproteobacteria; order Oceanospirillales; family Halomonadaceae; genus Salinicola; species Salinicola sp. Next base: position 8,129 of record NZ_CEXLVS010000136.1, read on the forward strand.
GACGACGCCTTCCGTGAAGCCGGCATCCCCGGCAATCGCGAGATGCGGCTGACGTTTTCGCAGCCCGTGAGCTTCACCACGTCTCGGCGCCAGCTGCCGCAGCCGCTGCCCGAAGGCTGGGAGATCCGCGAGCTCGACAAGCAGACCGTCGAGGTCAGCGTGCCCGCCGGCACGCTGAACACGCTGCTGCCCGAGCGGCGGCAGGCGCTGGTGCGGGCCGCCGGCTGTCTACCGGCAGGCTTCGCGCCGGAGACCTTCTATCGCAGCGTTCACCACCCGCGTGGACTGTCGATGGCGATCTTCGGCGCCAGCGACTGTCTCGGCCAGAGCGGGCTCGACTGGGAATCGCTGCGCAACCGGGTGGACCCGGATGCCATCGCCGTCTACGCCGGCAACTCCATCGGCCAGCTCGACGACGCCGGCTGGGGCGGCATGCTCAAGAGCTTCGTCACCGGAAACCGCACGACATCCAAGCAGATGCCGTTGGGCTATGGCCAGATGCCGGCGGACTTCCTCAATGCCTACGTCCTGGGCAGCGTCGGAGCCACGGGCGCGATCCAGGGCGCCTGCGCCACCTTCCTCTACAATCTGCGCCTGGGCATCGACGACATCCGCCAGGGTCGCCGCCGGATCGTCATGGTCGGCACCAGCGATGCGCCGGTGACGCCGGAGATCATCGAGGGCTTCCGCGCCATGAGCGCGCTGGCCGACGACCAGAGCCTGATGGCGCTGGATGCGCTGGAACTGCTGACCGACGAGGACTACCAGCGGGCCTGCCGCCCGTTTGCCCGCAACTGCGGCTTCACCATCGCCGAGGCTTCGCAGTTCGTACTGCTGATGGACGATTCGCTGGTGCTGGAGACCGGTGCCCAGATCCTGGCCGCGGTGCCCGAAGTGAACGTCAATGCCGATGGCTGGAAGCGTTCGATCTCCGCCCCCGGCATCGGCAACTATCTCACCCTGGGCAAGTCGGTGGCCCTGGCCACCTCGATTCTGGGCGAGCAGAGCGTGCGGCAGCGCAGCTATCTCCACGCCCACGGCACCAGCACGCCGAAGAATCGCACCACCGAGTCGCATATCTTCGACCAGGTGGCCCGGGCCAACGGCATCGAGAACTGGCCGGTCGCCGCGGTCAAGGCGTTCATCGGCCACTCCCAGGGCAGCGCCGCCGGCGATCAGATCGCCAGCGCACTCGGCACGTTCGCCCACGGCTGGGTACCGGGCATCCCCACCCTCGACGCCGTCGCCGACGACGTCCACGCCGAGCGGCTGCGGTTCTTCCAGCAGCCGCTCGGCTTCGACGCCGACTGCAGCTTCATCAATGCCAAGGGGTTCGGCGGCAACAATGCCACCGGCCTGCTGCTGTCGCCGCAGGTGACCGAACGCCTGCTGGCCAAGCGTCACGGCCAGCGCGCGCTCGACGACTGGCGCCATCGTCGCGAGCAGACGCTCATCGCCGCGGCGCAATACGAAGCCGCCGCCGATGCCGGACGGTTCGAGGTCATCTACCGTTTCGGCGAAGGCGTGCTGGAGGGCCCGGAGCTGGAAGTCGGTCGCGATGCGATCCGGATACCCGGCTACGCCAACCCCGTGTCGCTGAAGGTCGACAACCCTTTCGGTACACTGGACTGAGATCGGCCCGTAAACGACGCTCGGACAGGAAATCGACTTCGACCGAGGAGTCGGCCGTCCGCCACGTTCCCGGTCAGCGCGGAGTCTCCTGAATGCAGAACATCGTCGTCTACCCCGGCACCTTCGACCCGATCACCAACGGTCATCGGGACCTGATCCAGCGCGCCGCGAGGATCTTCGACAAGGTCGTGATCGCCGTCGCCGAGAGTCCGCGCAAGCAGCCGACGCTTCCGCTCGCCGAGCGCGAGGCGCTGGCGCGCGAGGTGGTTGCCGAGTGGCCCAACGTCGAGGTGATCGGCTTCAACGGCCTGCTCACCGAGCTGCTGGCCCAGCAGCGGGCGCGCATCATCCTGCGCGGGCTGCGAGCGGTATCGGACTTCGAATACGAGATGCAGCTGGCCAACATGAACCGCGCCCAGGCACCGGATGTCGAGACACTGTTCCTGACGCCCGAGATCGAAAATTCGTATATCTCCTCGACCCTCGTGCGCGAGATCGCGCGCCTCGGCGGGGACGTTTCCCAACACGTATCGCCGTGCGTTGTCGATGCACTCCGCCGGCGGTTCGCGGCAGACGGCGCGTGAGCGCCGCGAGGACGGTTACATGGCACTGATGATCACCGATGAATGCATCAACTGCGATGTCTGCGAGCCGGAATGCCCCAACGATGCCATCTCGCCCGGAGAGGAGATCTACGTGATCGATCCGGGCCGCTGCACCGAGTGCGTCGGCCACTTCGACGCGCCCCAGTGCCAGCAGGTCTGCCCGGTGGACTGCATTCCGCTCGACCCCGAGCGCGAGGAGAGCAAGGAGCAACTGATGGAAAAATACCGGATCATCACCGCGGCCTGAGCCGGCTCGACGCTCTCCCAATGACCTGCAGACGGGCAGACCGGATATCCGGCTCGCGCTCGTCACTCGCGAAACGCCCACCATGAAGATCAACGTCGTCGGTACCAGTGGCAGCGGCAAGAGCACGCTGGCGAGGCAGCTCGCCAGCGTGCTGGAGGTCCCGCATATCCAGCTCGACCAGCTCTACTGGCAAGCCGGCTGGCAGGGCACGCCCGACGACGAGTTCTTCGCTCGTCTCCGCCGGGCCATGGCAGCGTCGCCGGACGGCTGGGTCATCGACGGCAACTTCGATCGCACGCGTCATATCAAGTGGCACGAAGCGGATGTCGTCATCTGGCTCGACCTGGGCTTCTGGCGGGTGCTGAGCCAATCCGTTCGCCGCGCCATCGCCCGCATCGTCC
>NZ_CEXLVS010000137.1:0-10959 GCF_982684285.1 Salinicola sp.
CCGAAGCGCAATCCCACGTAGGCGCCGAGCACCCCGTAGGCCAATTCGAGGAGCGGCTGGGGTAGCACGATGGTGAGGACGCCGCTCAGGCTCAAGACGCTACCCAGTACCACCGGGCCGAGCAACGCGCCGGCGGGCAACCGCCGGTCGAATAACCACACGCCACCGACGACGATGGCGAGCGTGGCGGCGAAGCTGCCCAGCTCTCCCAGGCTGCCGGGCAGGTTGACAGCGTGCCCCCCGCCGCCACTGTCCGTCACGCCGAGGTAGTGACTGACCAGGGCGCCCACCAGCACGACGCAGACCACGCGCACGTACTGCATCGCCGCCACGATCCGCGGATCGGCATCGCTCTCCTCGGCCATCGCGACCATCGCCGCGGCGGCCCCCGGCGTGGTGCCCCAGGCGGCCGTCGAGCCGGGCAACCCGCCGTAGCGCACCAGCCCTATGCCCACGCCCAGGCTCAGCAGCAGCGTGATCGTCGTGGCGATCAGCATCACCGGCCAGGCATCGAGGATCTTGAACAGGACCGACAGGGTCAGCGTCTGCGCGATCAGCACACCGATCACGCCCTGGCTGAGCTTGAAACCGGCACGAGGCAACTTCAGGCCGCCGACCACTACCCCGTAGGCGATCGACACCGCCATCGGGCCGATGAAGCCGCCGGCCGGCATGTGCACCGCATTCAACAGCCGGTTGGCGATGACGCAGCCGATCACGAGCAGCAGCCAACGCATCCACGCAGGAGGACGGGAGCGGGATGGCGGGTTGCAGGGCACGGAAGGATCAGCGGGCAAGTTCGAACTCCGATAAAAGGCTAATGATATCAACTTTGGCCGGGACGCGGCATCGTTTGTCGACAATCTTTGGTTTCAAACTGTCAGCAACACGTCACACCCGCAGCACCGGGAACCACCGCTTACACGACCTCGGAAGGCTGCTACAGTCAATGAACCAGACGCGATGCCAGCCCCCGCCATGGAGACCGACATGTTTCGAAATCTCGTGACCTTCCCCGGTGCAGCCCTGTTGTTATCGCTCGGCGGCGAAGCTTTCGCCGCTGAGCCGGTGCAGAGCGGCCCGCCCAACGCGCCGGATCAGACCCCGGCATTCGACGGCCAGACCCGCGCGCCGGCGCTCGACGACGACGTCGCGCTCACGGCAACGCCGGTCACCGAGGGGCTGGCGCATCCGTGGGGCCTGGCTTTTGTCGACAACGACATGGCGCTGGTGACAGAGCGCCCCGGACGCCTGCGTGCCGTCGACCTGCACGCCGGAACGCTGTCCGCGCCCATCGAGGGGCTGCCGGAGATCGATGCCCGCGGCCAGGGAGGCCTGCTCGATGTGGTGCTCGACCCGGACTTCGCCAACAACCGACGAATCTACTTCAGCTACGCCGAGCCGAGAGACGACGGCGAGAACGGCACTGCGGTCGCCCGTGGCGTCCTGAGCCACGACCACGGCCGGCTGACGGATGTCGAAGTGATCTTTCGCCAGACACCGGCCTGGAACTCCACCAAGCATTTCGGCTCCACGCTGACCTGGGACGACCAGGGCCGGCTCTACGTGACCCTGGGTGAACGCTCGCTGCCAGAACCCCGCCAGCTGGCCCAGGATCGGGATACGCATCTGGGCAAGGTGGTGCGGATCAACGCCGACGGTTCGATTCCCGACGACAACCCGTTCGCCGATGGCAGCGCCGGTCTGCCCGAGATCTGGTCGTACGGTCATCGCAACGTGCAGGGCGCGGCGCTACAGCCCGGCACCGGCGAACTCTGGACCATCGAGCACGGACCCAAGGGCGGCGACGAGCTCAACGTGCCCGAAGCCGGCAATAACTATGGCTGGCCGGTGATCACCTACGGCGAGGACTACAGCGGGGCGCCCATCGGCGAGGGCATTACCGCCAAGGAGGGCATGGAGCAGCCCATCTATTACTGGGACCCGGTGATCGCGCCGGGCGACATGACGTTCTACCAGGGTGACCGCTTCCCCGGCTGGCAGGGCAACCTCGTCATCGCGTCGCTGTCGCCAGGCGGATTGGTGAGGCTGACGCTCGACGGCAAGCGTGTCAGCGGCGAACAGCGTCTTTTGGAGAAGCTGGGCCGCGTGCGCGACGTCGCGGAGGGCCCCGACGGCGCGCTGTGGGTGCTGACGGACTCGGCCAACGGCGCGCTGATCCGGATCACCCCCGAACAGGAGTGACTCCCGCATTCAAAGCGGCAGGTGCATGATCGCGCCACGGATACCGTTGGCGTCGATCCACAGCTTGCCCAGCGTGATCGGCAGGCGGAATCGACGCTTGCCCGCCGCGCCGGGGTTGAACCATAGCTTCCGCTCGGCACCTTCTCCCCGCCATTCGTTGCGCGGCTTGTGCGAGTGTCCGTGGAGCACGGCCTCGCACGCCATTCGACCGTCGACATCCGCGACATCGTGGACCAGTTGCAGCGCCCGGCCGTTGATCACCAGCAGTCGATGGGAGGGCAGCGCCGCGCACGCCCCTTCCCGATCGATATTGCCGCGCACACTGTACAACGGCCCCCGCTCCGCCAGGCGCTCGAGAATGGCCGGATCGCCGACGTCTCCCAGGTGAATCAGCGGGCGACAGTCTGCCAGCATCGCCAGCGCCTCATCACGCAGCAATCCGTGGGTATCCGAGAGGATCCCGACCGGAGACATCGTTTCGACAATATCTGCAGTGATGCTCATCGGTGACCTCCTGATGAAAAGTCGTGGGCGATCGAGGCGTGCAAACGAAAACGGCCCCGAGGGGCCGTCTGAAACGTTGCACGAGTCCGCTTCATGATTTGACGCTGGTGGACTTGCCCATGCCCTCGTCGGTCATGTTGCCGTCGGCATCGACCTGGCAGGTCAGGTTGTACTTCGCATTGCCCTCGCCGAGCAGATCGACGGTGAGTTCATACGCCTCGCCCTTCTGGTAATCGCTGGCGTTGGTCTCGTAGATGGATAGCCCCTCCATCTTCTCGGCGGCATCATCTTCCTGCAGCGCGAGATCCTGGCACTGCTGCGCCAGCGCAGGCGCGCCCTCCGACTGAGTCTCGGTTTCGTGGGCCGCCTCCTGCTCGTTGGTCTGCGCCCCCTCCTGCTTGTCCACGTTGGGCTGATCGCTCGTCTTGTCCTGCGCCATGGCGCCGCCGGCGGACAGCAGCGTAGTCAGCGCCAGGCCCAGCCCGGCATTCATCCATCTAGACGACTTTGCACCTCTCCCTGTTGTGCCGTTTGCCTTCGCAGTATAGGAGAGCCTCGGCATCCATGAGGTTACCGATTGCAAGAGCGCGATTCGCAGGGCGCGCTCAACCCCAGAGACGTTGGGTGGCGATCGCCGCGCCCTCGCTCAACGCCTTGAGCTTGGCCCAGGCCACGTCCTGGGCGACGAACTCGTAGCTGGCGAAGGTGCCGAAGCCGCAGTCGGTGCCCGCCACCACCCGCTCGCGGTCGCCGATGGCATCCACCGAGGCGCAGATGCGATTGGCCACCACTTCGGGATGCTCGAGATAGTTGGTGGTGACGTCGATCACCCCCGGCATCAGCAGCATCTGATCCGGCAGCGGATGGGTCTTGAACGAGACCGTCTCGTGCTCGTGGCGCGGGTTGCCCAGCGGGATGCTGAGTGCCCCCACCTTGGCGCGGTAGAGGATCGGCAGCAGCTCGGCCACCGGCACGTCGTCCTGGTGCGGCCCCTGCCAGTTGCCCCAGCAGACGTGCAGGCGCACCTGGTCCGCCGGAATGTTCTCCAGCGCCAGATTGATCGCCTCGACGTGCAGCTCGACGCGTTCGAGGAAGGTGCCAAGGTCGGCATCGCCGAACAGGATCACACGCTCCATGGCCAGATCCGGGGCATCCAGCTGCAGCACGTGGCCGGCGGCCACGATCGCCTCGTACTCCTGCTTCAGCTCGCAGGCGACGGCGAGCACGTAGTCGCGGTCGGTGGGATAGTCTGGGTTGTCCTGGGCGCGCAGCATGGTGGTGGTGACCACGCCGGGGGACGCCGCCGTCATGAAGGTCTCCCGCGGTGCCGGCTTGGCGGCAAGCGCAGCCTCGAACGAGGCCAGCTCCGCCTTGACCCCGGCCAGCGTCGGGTCGTAGCGCACCGCACGCTGGGCCAGCGGCGTGTTCCACACCTTGGCCAGATCCTCGGAGACGCCGATCTGGCGCGCCATGTGCTCGGCATAGCCCGGGAACTTCTGGATATCCAGCGTCGGCTTGCGCCGCCCCTCGCCGCCGAAGCCGCTCATGCGCTCGGTGACGTAGGTCGAGAAGCCCACCCGCGGCGCCTCGCCGTTGTTGATGCTGTCGAGCCCGGCATCGAGCTGGGCGCCGATCACGCCATCCAGGCAGCGCGCGACCTCGGCCTCGAACGCCGCGCTGTCGACCGGCTTGCCCTGCTCGCGCAGGACCAGCATGCGCGACAGCGCCGGCGTGCGCGGCAGGCTGCCGGTGTGGGTGGTGATGATGCGGTCGCGGCTGGTCTGCATGGGGGCTCCTCGGCGGGCTCGTGGTGATGAATCAGCCGCCAAGGATACCCAAGCCAGAGGCCAAGTAGACGCACGGCTGCATGAAAGTTGTGCAGCTCGATCATGAACCGGCCTCATGATTAGCGGCAACAGTCGCCTACCCACGAAAAACGCCCCGAGGCCAAGCCTCGGGGCGTTCGTTCAGCAACTGCGACCGCGCCGACTCGTCGCCGGCTCAGTCCTCCAGCGCTTCCGGCAGGTCGGTGACCGCACCTTTCGATGCGGAACTGACCGTCTTGGCGTACTTGGCCAACGTCCCGCGGGTGTAGCGCGGCGCCGGACGCTGCCAGGCCGCACGACGCCGCTCCATCTCGGCGTCGTCGATATGCACGGTCATGACATCGTTCTCGGCGTCGATGGTGATCTCGTCACCGTCCTCGACCAGGCCGATGGGGCCACCGACGAACGCTTCCGGCGTGATATGGCCGACCACGAAGCCGTGGCTGCCGCCGGAGAAGCGACCGTCGGTGATCAGCGCCACCTTGTCGCCCAGGCCGCGGCCCATGATCGCGGAGGTAGGCGTCAGCATCTCGCGCATGCCCGGGCCTCCCTTGGGCCCTTCGTAGCGGATGACGACGACGTCACCGGCGACCACGGTCAGATCGTTGATCCGGGCCTGGGCTTCCTCCTCGGAGTTGAACACGCGCGCACGACCGGTGAAGCGGGTCCCTTCCTTGCCGGTGATCTTGGCCACGGCCCCTTCCGGCGCCAGATTGCCGTAGAGAATGCGCAGGTGGCTGCTCGCCTTGACCGGCTTGTCCAGCGGTTTGATGATCTGCTGGTCGACCGGATACGGCGCCACGTCCGCCAGATTCTCGGCCAGCGTCTTGCCGGTGACGGTGATGCAGTCACCGTGGAGCATGCCCGCATCCAGCAGCACCTTCATCAGCGGCTGGATGCCGCCGATCGCCACCAGCTCGCTCATCATGTAGTGGCCGCTGGGGCGCACGTCGGCGAGCACCGGCACCCGCTTGCCGATCTCGGTGAAGTCGTCCAGCGAGAGCTCGACGCCGACGGTGTTGGCGATCGCCAGCAGGTGCAGCACCGCGTTGGTGGAGCCGCCGAGGGCGATGACCACGGTGATGGCGTTCTCGAACGCCTTGCGGGTCATGATGTCGGAGGGCTTGAGATCCAGCTCGAGCAGCTTGAGCACGGCCTCGCCGGCAGCGCGGCAGTCGTCGTGCTTGGTCTGGGAGACCGCTTCCTGGGCCGATGAGTTGGGCAGGCTCATGCCCATCGCCTCGATCGCCGACGCCATGGTGTTGGCGGTGTACATGCCACCGCAGGAGCCCGGCCCCGGAATCGCGGTCTCCTCGATCTGCTTGACCTCGATCAGCGACTTGTTGCCCTGGGAGTAGGCCCCCATCGCCTCGAACACCGAGACGATATCGGTATGCCCAGCGCCGGGCTGAATGGTGCCGCCATAGACGAAGATGCTGGGGCGATCGAGGCGCGCCAGCCCGATCATGCAGCCGGGCATGTTCTTGTCGCAACCGCCGATGGCGACCACCCCGTCGAAGCCTTCGCAGCCGGAGACGGCTTCGATGGAGTCGGCGATGATCTCCCGCGAGGCCATCGAGTACTTCATGCCCTCGGTGCCGTTGGCGATGCCATCGGAGATGGTGATGGTGTTGAAGATCACGCCCTTGCCACCAGCGGCGTCGGCGCCGTCACTGGCCGCTTCCGCCAGCACGTTGATATGACTGTTGCACGGCGTCACCCGGCTCCAGGTCGAGGCGATCCCCACCTGCGGCTTCTTGAAGTCCTCGTCGGTGAAACCGACGGCGCGCAACATGGCGCGACTGGCGGCCTTGCCGGGGCCGTCGACCACGTTGGCGGAGTGGCGGCGACGGGGGTCGGTATTTTCCGGGTAATCCTGACTCATCAAGCGCTCCTGTTTTCGTCTGTTCGCCTCGAGGACGGTTCGGCTGCCTCGTCGGGCGAAGGTTGAGCGACACATGCCGGCTGAAGTGATGCAGCGAAAGATGACGGTCGGCGTGCATCGAGGTGTCACGGTCACATGACAATGCTCGGACGCGATGGCTCTTGTGAAGCGGCTCTCATGAAGCGAATCGGACGCGCCCGATACAGAAAGGGTGGCCCCATTGTAACGGCACCGAGCGCGCGCGGACATCCGACGATGGCGGAAATCGCGCGTCTCTCGGGAGCGGCCATCCATGCAATACTGGCGGGCGTTGAATTTTCGCCTTCACCGGACCCCAAACGAGCCCGCCATGTTCGACTTCAAGGAAATCGAAGCCTTCGTCTGGATCGTACGACTGGGATCGTTCCGTCTTGCCGCACAGCACCTGCACCTGACCCAGCCTTCCATCTCGGATCGTATTGCCCGGCTCGAGGAGTTCGTCGGCGGGCCGTTGCTGGATCGCGCCCAGCGTCCGATCCAGCCCACGCCGAAAGGCCGACAGTTCTACCGCCACGCTCAGCACATGCTGGAGACGCGCCAGGAAGCGATGACGATGCTCGAGGCCAACAACCCGTTCCAGGGTGTGCTGCGCCTCGGCGTGGTCGAGACCATCGCTCACAGCTGGTTGCCGGCGTTCATTGCCGAGCTCGCCAACCGCTTTCCCGACATGACGCTGCAGCTAGAGGTGGATGGCACGCCGGGGCTCGCCAACCGGCTGCTCAACCGCCAGATCGACATGGCCTTCACGCTGGGGCCGGTGGACGCCCAGGACATACTCAGTCGGCCGCTATGCCACTATGCCACGGGACTGATCGCCACCCCGCAGTTGGGCTTCTCGGCCCAAACGTTCACGCTGGAAGCGCTGGAGCGCACCGGAACGCCTTTGATCACCTTCGCCAGCGACAGCCGCCCCTATCGGGAGCTGCAGTCTCTGTTGCATCAGCAGCGCCTGGAGCGGATCAAGCTGCACTGTTCCGGCTCGGTCTGGACCATCGTGCGCCTGGCGCTGGATGGTATCGGCGTTGGCGCCATCCCGCCCCGCATCGTCGAGCAGGAGATCGCCCGCGGCGAGCTCATCACGCTGCCCTGTGATCTGCCAAGGCTGGATTTTGCCGCCTCCTGGCCGCAGCACATCGACAAGGCACTGGCCGATGGCGTCATCGACCTGGCGATCGAACTCGGCCAACGGGACCAGCGCGAGCACGCCTGACGCTGGCAAGGCGTTACCGATGGACCTGACCATTGAAAGGTTTTGCCGATGAAAGGGAATCATAAAAATCGATTGGATTGATGCGCCGTGAACCCATAGCGTTGGATTGCATAAGGTGGCGTCCGGCCTTGGCGGTCGAAGCTGCCACGACAATGACAATCAGGATCGATGAAATGACCTCTCTCGACGCCACCGTCTCTCCGGCCGATGCGCGCGCCGCCATCCGCCGCGGCGACTGGCCCAGCACGACCACCGGCATCGCCAATGGCTACGCCCAGGCCAACCTGGTCATCATCCCCGAGGCCTACGCCAGCGATTTCCTGCGTTTCTGCATGGCCAATCGAGCGGCCTGTCCGGTGCTCGATGTCAGCGAACCGGGCAGCTTTCACCCGCAGGCACTGGGAGACGCGATCGACCTGCGCACCGACGTACCCCGCTACCGCGTCTACGAACACGGCGAACTGGTCGACGAGCCAACCGATCTGGTCTCCCGCTGGCGCGACGACCTGGTGACCTTCTCGATCGGCTGCTCGTTCTCGTTCGAGGAGCCGCTGCTCGCCGAGGGCGTGCCGGTTCGCCACATGGCAGCGCGCACCATCGTACCGATGTACCGAACCCGTATTCCGCTGATTCCCGCCGGCCCGTTCCACGGCAGCTACGTCGTCTCGATGCGCGCCATGTCGCCGGCCGATGCCATCCGCGCCGTGCAGATCACCACCGACATGCCCAGCGTTCATGGCGCCCCACTGCATCTGGCGCGACCGGAATTGATCGGCATCGACGATATCCACCGGCCGGACTTCGGCGATGCGCCGGTGATGGAAGCCGGCGATATTCCGGTGTTCTGGGCCTGCGGGGTGACGCCGCAGGTCGCGCTGATGAATGCGAAGCTACCCTTCGCCATGGCCCACGCGCCGGGTCACATGCTGATCACCGACATTCCCAACTATCGCCTCAAGTATCGGTAGCGGCGATATCGCGGCGGTCACGCTGCCCGCCCCTGCCGAAGGCTCGTAAAACAACCTCAACAAGCGAGACTCCCATGAAGAAGACACTGCTTGGCCTCACGCTCTCCGCCCTGACTGTCGGCCTTGCCCAGGGCGCTGCCGCCGATACCAGCCTCAATGTCGTCGGTACCTGGAGCGCGGTCTCACTGCACAAGAACTTCGAGAAGCCGTTCTGGACCGAGACCCTGCCCAAGGCGAGCGACGGCCAGATTCAGGTCCAGATGACGACCTTCGATCAGATGGGTATCGAAGGCAGCGATGTCTTCAACTACCTGAAGAACGGCCTGTTCAATGTCGGCATGACGTTCTCGGACTATGTCGGCGTCGAGGCGCCGGCGCTGGAAGGGCTCGATCTGCCGATGATGACCACCGATCCCGTCAAGGCACGCGAGGTCAGCGAGGCGTTCATGCCGATCGCCGAAAAGACGATGCAGTCTCACTACAACGCGCATGTGCTGGCGATCGCGCCCAACACGCCGCAGGTGGTTTTCTGCAACACGCCGATCACTGGTCTCGGCGATCTACAGGGCAAGAAGGTTCGCGCCAGCGGCCGCACCACGGCGGAGTTCCTCTCCGCCATCGGTGCCCAGAGCACGGTCATGGCCTTCAACGAGGTACCCGGCGCGCTCGAGCGCGGCGTGATCGACTGTGCCGTCACCGGCTCGCTCTCCGGCTACAACTCCGGCTGGCAGGATGTGGCCGATTATCTGCTGCCGCTGCCCATCGGCGGCTGGGATACGGTCATTACGGCGATCAGTAACGACACCTGGAACTCGCTCGACGACGAGACCAAGCAGACCATCGAGCGCCAGATCGAACCCGGCTTCATCGATCCGGTGTGGAACAACCTGGCCAAGGACGAGCAGCAGGGCATCGCCTGCCTGACCGGCAATGGAGAGTGCGAACACGGCAAGCCGGGCGACATGACACTGGTCGAGGTGACCGATGCCGACCGCGAGCGCGCCCACCAGGCGCTGGTTGGTGCCGTACTGCCGAGCTGGGCATCGCGCATCGACGACGAGACGATCTCGCTCTGGAACGCGAACGTCGCACCGCTGATCGCGCTCCCCATCGTCAAGTAAACGGGTCGCAGGGTCGGGCACGCCGGTGCCCGGCCCTAGACACCCGTTCTCAGCCGTCGGCAGGTACTCAACATGCTCACTCTCGTCTCTCTGGTCGACGCCCTCGTGGGCGCCGTCCGTCTTGTCTCGCGCTGGGCCGCTCGGCTCATCGGCCTGCTGCTGCTCGCCGTCGTGGTGATGGTCATCATGGAAGTGGTCAGCCGCAAACTGCTGGGTCACTCCTTCGAAGGCGTGCAAGAGTATGCCGGTTATGTCCTTGCCATTCTCTCGGCCTGGGGGCTCTCGCACACGCTGGTCGAACGTGCCCATATCCGCATCGATGTCGGCTACTCGAAGCTGCCGATCGCCGCCCGTGCGGCGCTCGATCTGCTCTCGATACTCGCCGTCAATCTGGTCGGCTGGATGATCGTCATCCACGCCTGGCCGGTGTTCTCGGGGTCACTCTCCAATCACACCACCGCCAATACGCCATTGTCGACGCCGCTGTGGATACCGCAGCTGGTCTGGGTGTTGGGCTACACCTGGTTTGCCCTTGCAGCGGCGGTGCTCGCGATTCGCGCCCTGCTGGCGGCGATCGGCGGCGATAGCGCCACGATTCGGGCGCTGATCGGCATGGGCCACGACGCCGACCCGCTCGAGGCCGCACCACTCGAAACCAACCAGCTCGAGGCCAGCGAGCGCGACAACGCCGCGGCAGGAGGAAAATCCTGATGCTTGCCTATCTCTCCATCGGCATTCTGGCGCTGCTGCTGACCGGCATTCCGGTCGCCATTGCGCTGTTCCTGCTCGCCTTCGGCGTCGATCAGTTCTTCTCGTTCTTCCCGCTGATGCGGGCGCTCGGCCAGAATCTGTGGTCGGCGGCCGACTCCTTTCTGCTCATTGCGATTCCGCTGTTCGTGCTGATGGGCGAAATCATCGTGCGCGCGGGCATCGCCGAACGCGCCTATCGCGCCATGGATCACTGGCTCTCCTGGCTGCCCGGCGGTCTGCTGCATGCCAACGTGATGACCTCGATGCTGTTCTCGGCGACCTCTGGATCGTCGGTGGCCACCGCCGCGACGATCTCCACCGTGGCGCTGCCCCAGGGCGACAAGCTCGGCTATCACCCGCGGCTCTTCTGCGGCAGCATCGCCGCCGGCGGCACGCTAGGGATCCTGATCCCGCCCTCGATCAATCTGATCGTCTATGGCTTCCTGACCGA
>NZ_CEXLVS010000138.1:0-10889 GCF_982684285.1 Salinicola sp.
GGATGAAGAAGCCACCCACGATCTGTTCGCCTTCGATCGAAACCCGAGAGGTCGCGAGGCTAAGGGAGAGGGCGCCGTACTCGAACCGAAGTGCGAAGGGCAGGAACTGCTGGGTCGTGCCCCCCTGGACGCCCGAGTCGTACTCGTACCCCATCGCCGCAGAGGCACGCCAGTTGCGGACCGGGACCGGCGCGAACGCGATCGGGTGTTCGGGCTCTGCCGGGAACGACTGTTCGGCGTGCGCGGCCGACGGCACCTGCGAGACGTGTGACACGGGGTTCTGCTGGAGCGATGGCGGCGCGTGCGACGTCACCGACGAGACGGCCATCGAAGCGGCCATCGCGGCCTTGTCCGAGCGCTACCGACTGGTCGGCGTCGTCAATTGCGCCGGTATCGGCATCGACAAGTCGACCATCGAGACGGGCGTCGAGGAGTTCCGCAGGATACTCGACGTCAACGTGGTCGGATCCTTCGTGGTATCGCGCGAGCTGGCCCGCTACTGGACGACGCAAGGGCTCGCCGGGAGCATCGTCAATATTTCATCGGTCTCGGGCCTCTGCGGCAACAAGGGGCGCAGCGCCTATGGCGCCTCCAAGGCCGGGCAGGATGCGCTGACCCGGGTGATGGCGTGCGAACTGGGCTCGCGGGGGATCCGCGTCAACTCCGTGGCCCCCGGGCCGATAGACACTCCGCTGGCGCGCGCCATCCATACCGACGAAGTGCGCGACCAGTGGCATCAGCGCGTCTCCCTGAATCGATACGGCCAGCCCGATGAAGTCGCCAATGCGGTGGCGTTCCTGCTCTCCGACGAGGCTTCCTACGTCACGGGGCAGGTCCTGGCCGTCGATGGCGGGTTCGTCACCGCGGGGTTGAGAGCCTAGCTGTACCGAAGCCGGGCCGGTTCCAGCACCGCCACCGGCTCTCCTTTCCTGGCCATGGGGTGACGGCCCTTCATCACGACATCACTCCTGCAGCGTCGCCTCGACCAGCTTCCGCATCGCCTGCTGGAGCGGTTTGACGGAGGGGCAGTCGGCGACGCCGTGGCGCTGGGCGATCCACGCCGGGTCGTTGTAGCCGAGCCAGGTCTGGCCATCCGCATCCTGCCAGACCAGAGCCTTCATTGGCAGGTCGATCCCGGCGGTCGGAGCGCACTGCATCAGCGGCGTGCCACCCTTGGGATCGCCGAAGATGATCACTTCGTTGGGCAGCAGCGCCATGCTGCGAGACATCGCGCCCTGGCGGTGATCGACCCGGGCGAATACGGTCATGCCGCTGGTGCGCGCCTGTTCGGCGAAGCGGATGGCGGTTTCGTGCACGCCGGCGTCGCTCCTGGCGACGATCATGCCGGGAACGGATGGCGTCGTCTCCTGTGCGGATTCGGCCGGCGGTGTCGACTGCGCCGATACGCCGGCGGTGAAACCCAGCAGGCCGGCGGTGATCAGCGCGAGGCGCAGTTGGCGGAAGAACGGTCGGGGCATGTGTCGTCTCCGGGTCGAGGATGTCGTTCGGTGGTGTCGCTCGAGAATGTCGCTCGAGCGTGCGTGTTCAGCGTGTCGATCAGTGGTGCGCCGCACCCTGGTCCCCGGTCAGCGCCGCTTCGGCCAGATCGACCTCGCGGACCAGCTTGCGCAGGACATTGTCGTTGATACGGTCGCGCTGGCGCAGCTTGTAGTACTGGCGCCGCTCGGCGCGCAGCGCCTCCAGGCGGGTGTCGCGCTCCAACTGGCGGGAGGTGGCGAGCTGCGGCGTGGCGGTGTCGGCGGAGTGCAGGTTCAGACGCTCCCGGTAGTAGCTCATCAACTGGGAGCTGATGTCGTTGAACGCCATGATCGTCTCGTCGTTGGTCTTGTTGCGGGCGAACTCGCCGGTGCGATCGTGATGGTAGCGTTCGATACGGTAGATGGCGGCCTCGGCACCGGCGATGCGCGCCTTGCGCTCCTCCTCGAATTCATGGGTGTCGTTGGGGAGCTTGAGGTTTCGCAGTACCAGCGGCAAGCCGATGCTGCCGGTGATCAGCGTGAACAGGATCACGCCGGTCGCCAGGAAGATCATCAACTCCCGCGCCGGGAAGTCGGTGCCGTCGTTCATCAGGTGCGGCAGTGACAGCGCCGCCGCCAGGGTGATCGTGCCGCGGATACCGGCCAGCGTCGCCGCCAGCATCAGCTTCACCGGAATCTGCCCGGTGCTTGCCGGCGGGGGGAGGCGCGGCTGACGCTTGATGAAGCCCATCACTCTCGACAGCCCCCGCCCGATGGCGCTGGCGAGCCAGATCCAGATGAAGCGCGAGGCGAGCAGGGCGATCGAGATCGCCGCCACGTAGCCCAGCAGGCGCAGGAATTCGTAGTCGCCGATATCGTGCAGCGAATGGTCCAGCGCCCCGCTGATGATCGCCGGCAGTTGGAACCCCAGCAGCAAAAAGACCAGCGCGTTGAGGACGAATTCGAGCATCTCCCACACCGCCTGGGTCTGCATGCGGGTGTGGAGCTGGCCGACGCGCTTGATGTCGGCACGATTCATCACCATGCCCGCGGCCACGGCGGAGAGGATGCCGGACATGCCGAGATGTTCGGCCAGCAGGTAGGCGGCGAAGGGGAGCAGCAGCACCAGCAGGATGACCTGGACCGTGGTGGCTTCGCCCAGATGGCGTTCGATCAGCCGCGTGCGCAGGACATTGAAGCCGAAGGCCAGCAGCCCGCCCACCACCAGGCCGCCGATCGAGATCAGCATGAAGCTCCCGGCCGCGTCGGTCAGCGAGAAGGTGCCGGTCAGCGCCGCCGCGACGGCGAACTTGAACGCCACCAGGCCGGAGGCGTCGTTCATCAACGACTCCCCCTCGAGGATTCGCATCAAGCGCGGCGGCACCGGCAGGCGGCCGGAGATCGACGATACCGCCACCGCATCGGTGGGGGAGAGGATCGCCGCCAGGGCAAAGCAGATCGCCAGCGGCAGCGCCGGGAACAGGAGATGGATGAAGTAGCCGACCCCGACCACCGTGAACAGCACCAGACCCAGCGCCAGGGCCAGGATCGGCCCGCGCAGGATCATGAACTCGCGCTGGGGGAAGCGCCGGGCATCGGAAAACAGCAGTGGCGCGATGAACAGCAGCAGGAATATTTCCGGCTCGAGCTCGACGTGCAGGCCCGACGCCGGCCATGCCAGCAGGGCGCCGAGAAATATCTGTACCAGCGGTGTCGGGAGGGCGGGAACGAACCGGGTAACGACCCCGGTCGCCGAGGCAACCAGCAGCAGAATCAGAACCAGAAATAGCGTATTCATCGACCCCGATCGACCGGTAGAAATTCGTCAGCCGACGAGCTTAGCGGAAGTCGAATGCTTTAGGGCGCCGTGCGACAAAATTTTCTGGCGATGCATTGGGCGGGATCGGGATGAGCTGTCTATGCTGTTGTCGATGGGCGGCCCTGGGGTCCTGACAACGCCGGCTGCCCGATCACTCCGTGACGAAACGCTTGTCCCGCTGGCTCGCGACGCAGCCGGCGATCATCGACGATGTACGCGCTCCCGTGATCCTGTCTCCCAGGTCATCGCTTCGTTGCGCGGCATCATCGCTCGAGACGACGAGCCGCGGCGAGGCGCAGTGACGCGCCTGACACCCGCGGCTCTCCCAATTCAGATGAGGAGCCGGCATGATGGACGATTCCGCGCATTCCCCCCACCCCTCCGACGAGACCGTCAGGCTCGATTTCACGCTCAATGGCGAGCCCCGCACGATCGAGGTCGCGCCCAATGCGGTACTGCTCGATGTGCTGCGCGAGCAGCTCGGGCTCGGCGGCACCAAGAAGGGCTGCGATCACGGCCAGTGCGGCGCCTGCACCGTGCATGTCGATGGCCAGGCGATGAACTCGTGTCTGCGCCTCGCCGTGATGTGTGAAGGCCAGCAGGTGACCACGGTGGAAGGGCTCGCCCGCGACGGCGAACTCCATCCCGTGCAGCAGAATTTCCTCGAGTGCGACGCCTACCAGTGCGGTTACTGCACGCCGGGGCAGATGATGTCCGCCACCGCCTTGCTCGCGGACGAGCGCATCGGCACCGACGACGCCTCCGTGAAAGAGGCGATGAGCGGCAATATCTGCCGCTGCGGGGCCTACAAGAACATCGTCGAAGCGATCCAGAAATCTCGCGCGCAGTTGGGCCACGATGCCGCGCGCAAGGAGGGAGCGGCATGAGAACCTTCGCCTACTCCCGCGCCGATAGCGTCGATCATGCCGCTCATCGAACGATGCCCGGCGCGGCCTTCGTCGCCGGTGGCACCACGCTGCTGGACCTGATCAAGCTCGACGTACTGAAGCCGGAGAACGTGGTCGACATCAACGCGCTGCCGCTCAAGCGGGTCGAGCGGCTCGACGATGGCCGGCTCAGGATCGGGGCGCTGGTCACCAATACCGACCTGGCCCACCATCCCGAGGTCAAGTCGCACTATCCGGTGCTCTCCGAAGCGCTGCTGGCGGGGGCCTCGACCCAGCTGCGCAACATGGCGACCACCGCCGGCAACGTGATGCAGCGCACCCGCTGCCCCTACTATCGCGACCCGGCGGCCAGATGCAATCGGCGCGAGCCGGGCAGCGGCTGCGACGCCATGGACGGCATCAACCGCATGCATGCCGTCCTCGGCGGCAGCGACGTCTGTAACGCCGTGCATCCGTCGGACATGTGCGTCGGTATCGCCGCCATCGGCGCGACGCTGACGCTGCAGGGGCCCGACGGTGAACGGGAGGTCGACTTCGCCGACTTCCACCGCCTGCCGGGCGACACGCCGCACATCGAGCATGATCTGGCAAATGGTGAGCTGATCACCGCGATCACCCTGGACGCACCGCTGGAAAACGCCCGTTCGCACTACCTGAAGCTGCGTGACCGCGCTTCCTACGAGTTCGCGCTTGCCTCCTGTGCCGCCCAGGTGGTGCTCGACGGCGACACGATTCGGGAAGCGCGCCTCGCGCTCGGCGGGGTCGCCACCAAACCGTGGCGCTGCAGCGATGCCGAGGCGGCGCTGGTCGGCCAGAGCGCCGACAAGGCGAGCTTCGAGCGCGCCGCCGACATCGCCCTGAAGGATGCCCAGGCGCGTGAGCACAACGGCTACAAGATTCCCCTGGCGCGTCAGGCGATCGTGCGCGCGCTGCGCAACGCGGCCCGTGGCGAGACGCCGGCGAGCGAGACACAGGAGAGCCAGGCATGAACGACATGACCCAACCCGACTTCGACCAGCCCCGCGTCGTCGGCCAGCGCACCCCGCGCATCGACGGCGAATTCAAGCTCACCGGCCGCGCCGGCTACACCGGCGAACTCCACGTCGACGGCATGCTCTACGGCTACCCGGTGCCGGCCACCATCGCCAACGGCGTGCTCGAATCCCTCGATCTCGACGCCGCCCGCGCGATGCCGGGTGTGGTGGACATCTTCCACCATGGCCACTTCGAGGCGCTGCACCGCTCGCCCAACTCCATGGCCCATGGCGACATGGTCAACGAGGTGCGCCTGCCGTTCGAGGATGAGCGCATCTACTACCACGGCCAGTACGTGGCACTGGTCGTCGCCGAGACCTTCGAGCAGGCGCGGGGCGCGGCCCAGCGCGTGGTTGCCCGTTATCGGGAAGAGCGCGGCGCCGTCGTCGGGCTGCTGCAGACCGATGCCGAAGGCACGCTGCAGGAGAGTGCCGGCAGCTCCCGGGGCGACCCGGAAGCGGCATTCGGCGGCGCCGAGGTCAAGGTCGACTCGACCTACCACATCGCCGCCGAAAGCCACCTGCAGATGGAGATGCACGCCACCCTCGCCGAGTGGCGCGACGCGGGCAAGCGCCTGGTGGTGCACGAATCGACCCAGGGCGTCTTCTTCCAGCGCAACGCCATGGCGCGGGTCTTCGGGCTCGCCCAGGAGAACCTCGAGGTGATCTCCCACTACATCGGCTCCGGATTCGGCAACAAGCTGTTCATGTGGCCCCACTCGGTCGCCACCGCCGTGGCGGCGCGGATGACCGGCCGCCCGGTGAAGGTCGTGCTGCCGCGCCAGCAGGACATGACCGGCGGTGGCAATCGGCCCGCCTCGCGTCAGCGCATCCGCCTGGGTGCCGATCGCAGCGGCAAGCTCACCTCGGTGATCCACGACAGCACCACCGAGACCTCGCTGGTGCACCAGTACGTCGATACCTGCGGCAGCGCCACGCCGAGCTTCTACGCCTGCGACAACGTCTCGACCAGCCAGCGCGTGCTCGAGGTGAATCACGGCACGCCGTGCCCGATGCGAGCACCGGGCGAGGTCTCGGGCATCTTCGCGCTGGAGACCGCCATGGACGAGCTGGCGGTGGAGCTGGGGATGGATCCGGTGGAGCTGCGGTTGAAGAACAACGCCGAGCAGGACCCGGCGAGCGGTCTACCGTGGTCGAGCAAGCATCTCGACGAGTGCCTGACCAGCGCCGCCAGGCGCTTCGGCTGGGAGCAGCGCAACCCGGCCATCGGCTCGATGCGCGACGGTGACGAGATCATCGGCTACGGCATGGCCTCCTGCACCTGGTCCGCCGGGCGTCAGCCCTGCGAGGCGCGGGTCGAGCTGCGCGCCGACGGCTCGCTGTTCGCCGCCTGCGGCACCCAGGACATCGGTACCGGTACCTACACCATCGTCGCCCAGGCCGTCGCCGAACTCACCGGCGCCGAGCTCTCGCGAATCGAGGTCAAGCTGGGCGAGACCAGCCTGCCGGCGGGGCCGCTCTCCGGTGGCTCCATGGCGACGGCGACGGTGCTGCCCGCCGTGGCGGCGGCGGCGCGCGACGCGCTGGATGCGCTCAAGGAAGTGGCAGTCGGCAGCGGCGGGGCATTCGAAGGCAGCGACGCCGATTCGCTCTCCGCACAAGCGGGTGGACTCACCGACGGCAAGCGCCGCGTGAGCTTCGAGGAGATCCTCGGGACCAGCAAGCTTTCGAGCGTCAACGGTCAGGGCAGCGCCGCCCCCGGCAGCGAGCGCAGCGAGTACGCTTTCCGCTCCTTCGGCGCCCACTTCGTCGAGGTCCGTATCGATCCGGAAATCTCTCGAGTGCGCGTGGCGCGGGTGGTCTCCTCGATCGACATCGGCCGGGCGATCAACCCGCCGACGGCGCGCAACCAGGTCGAGGGCGGCATCGTCATGGGGGTCGGCATGGGCCTGCTCGAGAAGCTCGACTACGACCCGCGGGATGCGCGGCTCATCAACGCCAACGTGGCCGACTACATCGTCCCGACGCACGCCGATGCGCCGGAGATCGACGTCGAGCTGCTCGACTACCCGGACTTCAAGCACAACGAGTTCGGCGGTCGTGGCGTTGGCGAGATCGGTTTGACCGGCGTTGCGCCGGCGATCTCCAACGCGCTCTACCACGCCACCGGCAAGCGCCATCGTGACTTGCCGATCACCATCGAGGCGCTACTGGCCTCGTCGTGAGGGGCGGCCCTGGACGCCATGCAGGAAAAGGTCGACACAGCGTGTCACCCGATCCTCGATCGCCGCCCGGGAGGGCGGCGACTCCAGTTGCAGTACGCGAATGAGATGCCACTCGCCCAGCAACATGCCGAGAAAGGCGCCGGCGAGTTCGACGGTATCGCAGGCCGGCATCAGTTGCCTCTGCACCTGGCGCTCGAAGTAGTCCGCCAGGGCGAGTCGGACACGACCGGGGCCGCCATCGAAGAACAGCCGGGCCAGTTGCGACTGGCGGGGGCTCTCGGCCACCACTTCGCGGTAGATGCCCAGGGTTTCCTCGTCCATGACCTTGACCAGCAGCTCGATGCCGAGACGCTGCAGCGCCGCCTCGATGGTCAGTTCGTCGACACCTTCGTCGGTCAGCGTGCCGTAGATATGATGGGAACGGCGTTCGATCATGGCCTGGAACAGGCCTTCCTTGTTGCCGAAGTGGCGATAGAGAGTGGAGAGCGAGCCGCCGGCGCGACCGACGATGTCGTTGACGCTGACCTGCCCGTAGCCGCGCTCGAGAAACAGTTGCTGTGCCGCGTCGAGCAGTGCGTCCCGACGCTGACGGCCCCGCTCGGTCGTCGGGGGGGAATCTTTGGGAAGTGACGGCGACATGGCTTTCTCTCGTGTCGGCAACGCCGGATTTTTTCGATACGACGCGGTGGCGTTTTCAATAAGATAGTGTAGTCTACACTACACATTGAATGGGCGCGCACTTCTGGCAGGAAAATAGGCTCGGCATGAAGATCAAAAAGAAACTCTACACGGCAGTCGTGATACTGGTCGCGCTGGCGGTGGCGCTCGTCTTCGCGTGGCACTGGTGGCAGACCGGACGCTTCTTCATCGAGACCGACAACGCCTACTTGCACACCGATAGCGTCGCGGTGCGTGCGGAGATCAGCGCGCGCGTGACCGAAGTGGCGGTGGACGACAACCAGCGGGTGAAGCAGGGCGACCTGCTGGTTCAGCTCGACGATCGGGATACTCGCAGCCAGTTGGCCCAGGCCCAGGCGCAACTGGCCGTCAGCTCGGCCAACGTGACCCAGGCGCAGCGTCAGGTCGAGCTCGATCGGGCCAGCATCGACGAAGCCCAGGCCCAGGTGACCGCAGCCCAGTCCGACGTCGCCCAGGCGCGCCAGCACCTCGAACGCTCGCAGTCGCTGGCGGCGAACAACTACGCCTCGCGCCAGCAGTTGCAGGACGATCAGGCGTCGCTGCGGGTCGCCCAGGCGACGCTGGCGGCGCGCCAGGCGAGCGTCGAGTCGGCCAAACGGCGGCTGTCGGCCGACCAGGCCTCCATCGACAGCGCCAAGGCCAACCGGGACGCCGCCGAAGCGGACATCGAATACAACCAGAGCCAGCTCGCCAAGACGCGTATCGTCGCCCGGCGCGACGGCGTCATCGGCAATCTGACCGTCGAGCCCGGCGATCTCGCCCAGCCGTCGCTCACCCTGATGCAACTGGTCCCGGTCTCCCGCGCCTACGTGGTCGCCAACTACAAGGAGACCGAGATCGAGCGCATGCGCGTGGGCCAGCCGGTGACCCTGGCGGTGGATGCCTACCCGGATATCGACTTCACCGGCAAGGTCGACAGCGTGGCGCCGGCGACCGGCACCCAGTTCAGCCTGCTGCCCCAGGACAACGCCACCGGCAACTTCAACAAGATCGTCCAGCGCGTGCCGGTCAAGATCCGGGTCACCGGGCCCAAGGACCAGCTTTGGCGGCTGCAGTCCGGTCTCTCGGTGGTGCCTTCGGTGGATACCCGCGAGGTCGATGGCCAGGCGATCTACTTCGATCCCGGCCCCGACCTGGACGACGGGCCGCAGTCGTGACGCTGCCACGTGAGTGCATGGCATGAGTGAAGTGGCGGCACCAGGCGGCGCCGGCCCCCAGGAGATGCCGTCCTGGCACTACCGCTTCGGCTTCATCGCGGCGGTGTTCGGCATGTTCATGGCGATCCTGGACATCCAGATCGTCGCCAGCTCGCTGAACGAGATCCAGGCCGGCGTCTCGGCCTCGAGCGACGAGATATCCTGGATCCAGACCTCCTACCTGGTCGCTGAAATCATCATGATCCCGCTCTCCGGCGTGCTGATGCGCTGGCTGTCGACGCGGGTGGCTTTCGTCATCTCCTGTGCCGGTTTCACTTTGGCCAGCCTCGGCTGTGCGCTGGCCAACAGTATCGAACAGCTGATCGTGCTGCGCGCCATCCAGGGCTTCATGGGGGGCGCGATGATCCCGATCACCCAGGCGATCAGCTTCTCGCTGTTCCCGCGTCGCGCCATGGGGGCCGTTCAGGGTGTGATCGGCATGGTGGTGACCATGGCGCCGTCGATCGGGCCCACCGTGGGGGGGTATGTCACCGAACTGTTCAGCTGGCACTGGCTGTTCCTGGCCAACGTGGTGCCGGGAATCCTGGTCACGCTGGCGGCGTGGCGCTTCCTCGATATCGACGAAGGCGATGCGAGCGTGGCCAAGCGGCTCGACTTTCGCGGCCTGATCCTGATCGCGCTGTTTCTGGGCAGCCTCGAGTTCGTGCTCGAGGAGGGGCCCGGTGACGACTGGTTCGCCAGCGAGCTGATCGTGTGGATGACACTGCTCTGCGTCGCCTCCTGCATCGGCTTCTTCTGGCGGGTGTTTACCTACCATTCGCCGATCGTGGATCTCCACGCCTTCCGCAATCTCAATTTCTCGATCGGCACGGGACTCGTGTTCGTGGTGGGGATCGCGATGTACGGTCTGGTCTACCTGATGCCGCTGTTCCTGGGCGGGGTCCGGGGGTACTCGAGCCTGCAGATCGGCGAGGTGATGTTCGTCACCGGCGTGGCGATGTTCTTCACCGCCCCGATCGTGGGGCGTCTGACCAACTCGGTGGACCTGCGGGTGCTGCTGTTCTTCGGCCTGACGCTGATCGGCATCGGGACGGCGATGAACAACAACCTGACCAGCGAGTCGGGCTTCTGGGAGTTCTTCTGGCCGCAGATCGTGCGCGGCGTTGGCATGATCCTGTGCATCATCCCGGCTTCGCGGATCGCGCTGGGCACGCTGCCGCCGCAGGAGCTGGGCAACGCCGCCGGACTCTTCAGCGTGATGCGCAACCTCGGCGGCGCGGTGGGCCTGGCGATGCTCGACACCGTGCGCGACTGGCGCGAGGACTATCACTGGAACCAACTGATCCCCGCGCTCAACCAGGGGCGAGTCGTGGTTCAGCAGCAGATCGAAAACTACCAGGCGATGCTGATCGGCCATGTTGCCGATCCTTACCACAGCGCGGTGGCTCTGCTCGGTCAGCGCTTCGGCATCCAGGCCCAGGTGCTCGCCTACAACGACATCTTCCTGTGGCTGGGCTGCATCTACCTGCTGTGCGTGCCGCTGGTGTTCCTGCTCAAGAAGATCGAGCATTGACTGCGGACTGCGGACTGCGGACTGCGGACTGCGGA
>NZ_CEXLVS010000139.1:0-10883 GCF_982684285.1 Salinicola sp.
TGGGCTCTTTCTATGCCCTGGTGGCGCTCGGTTACACCATGGTGTTCGGTGTCATCAAGCTGCTCAACTTCGCCCACGGCGACCTCTACATGACCGGCGCCTTCGCGGGGTTCGGCGGGCTCTCCTTGGTCTCCGGCTTTCTCGGGGCCGGCTGGCTCGGCATCTTCGTGGCCATGCTGCTGGCGATGCTCGCCGTCGGCTGCCTCGGGGTGGTGATCGAGCGGGTGGCGTACCATCCGATGCTCGGCGCGCCGCGCCTGTCGATACTGATCACCGCACTGGCGGTTTCGCTGGTACTGCAGAACGCGGCGCTGGCGCTGACCGGCGGCCAGTACACGGCCTTCAGTACCGACCTCGGCTTCGGCGGCATCAGCCTCGGCAATCTTTTCCTCTCCTACAACCAGATCGTGCTGGTGGCGGCCGCCGCGGTGCTGATGATTGCGCTCGAGCTGTTCGTCTCCAGGACGCTTTACGGACGGGCGATGCGCGCGGTCTCCATCGACAAGGACATGTGCCGGATGATGGGGATCAACGTCTCCGCCGTCATTGCGGTGACCTTCTTCATCGGTTCGGGACTGGCCGCCGCCGCAGGGACGATGGCTGGCGCCTATTACGGCAGCATCTGGTACTTCATGGGGTTTCTGATCGGGCGCAAGGCGTTCACCGCCGCGGTGATCGGCTGGATCGGCAGCATCACCGGGGCGATGCTGGGTGGTCTGATCCTGGGGTTGCTGGAGTCCTTCGGTACGCACATTCCGTTCATCGGCAGCGAGTGGAAGGATGTCTTCACCTTCTCGATCCTGATCCTGGTACTGGTGTTCAAGCCCACCGGCCTGCTGGGCAAATCCGAAGTGGAGAGGATGTGACATGGACAAGCATTCGCCACCGACGCGCCCCGATGTGGACGAGCATGACGCTCACAAGACGAAACCGCGCAATCCGCTCCAGAAACTCTATGCGGCCTTCGAGTCGCCGGGGCGGCGGCGGGCGCTTCACCTCACGATCCTGGCGATCCTGATCGTCACTCCGTGGATCTCGAGTCAGTACACCACGGTCATTCTGACCAACGCGCTGCTCTACGTGGTGCTGTGCCTGGGTCTGAACATCGTGGTCGGCTACGCCGGGCTGCTCGATCTCGGCTATGCGGCCTTCTTTGCGGTGGGTGCCTATACCGTCGGTATCCTGACCCAGCAGTTCGGCGTCAATTTCTGGGCCGCGATCCCCTTTGCCCTGATGGCGGCGGCGCTCGCCGGGGTCATCATCGGCGGGCCGACCTTGCGGCTGCGCAGCGACTATCTCGCCATCGTGACCCTGGGGTTCGGCGAGATCGTGCGCTTCACCGCCCGCAACCTGGAGCTCACCGGCGGCGCCAGCGGGTTGTCGCACATCCCGGAACCGTCGCTGTTCGGCTGGCACATCGATAGCTCGATCGATTTCTATTATGTCTTCGTGGTACTGGCGGTGCTTGCCTATATCGCCAGCCAGCGGCTGTTCGACTCCCGTCTGGGCCGGGCATGGCTCTACGTGCGCCACGACGAGGATGCCGCCGAGGCGATGGGGATCAACCGGGTCGCGACCAAGCTGGCGGCCTATGTCACCGGCGCCATCTTCGGGGCCATCGGGGGGATCTTCTTCTCGGTGAACCTGGGCGCCATCTCGCCGGAGAGCTTCAGCTTCCAGCAATCCGTGCTGATTCTGCTGGCGGTGGTGCTCGGCGGCATGGGCAAGATACCCGGCGTCATCCTGGGGGCGTTCATCGTCGTGCTCGGCCCCGAGCTGCTGCGCGATTTCGGCACCCTGCGACTACTGATATTCGCCGTGCTGCTGTTGCTGATCATGCTGTTCCGGCCGAGTGGTATCTGGCCTGAAAAGAGATCCTAGGAGAAAGCGATGCTGCTGCAACTGAAACAGGTGTCGCTGAGCTTTGCCGGCAACACCGTACTGCACGACGTCGACTTCGGTGTCGACGCGGGACGTATCCATAGCCTGATCGGCCCCAATGGCGCCGGCAAGACGTCGATGTTCAACGTGATCACCGGCTTCTATCGACCCCAGCAGGGCGACATCACGCTGGATGGCGAGCGGATCGTCAAGCGCAAGCCTCATGCCGTGACCCGAATGGGCATCGCCCGGACCTTCCAGAACGTGCGGCTCTTCCGTGAGATGTCGGTGCTGGAAAATGTCATGGCGGGGCAGCACTGTCGCAGTCGAGCCGGTGCGTTGGCGGCCATTCTGCGGCTGCCGAGTCAGCGCGCCGAGGAGCGCCAGATTCTCGAGACCAGCCTCGAATGCCTCGATTTCGTCGGCCTGATGGGCCACCAGGAGCGACTGGCGACCAATCTCGCCTACGGCCACCAGCGCCGGGTCGAAATCGCCCGCGCCCTGGCCACCGAGCCCAAGCTGTTGCTGCTCGACGAGCCGGCAGCGGGCCTCAACAGCGGCGAGAAGCAGGCGCTGATCGAACTGATTCGGCGTATCCGCGACGAGCGCGGCGTTGCCGTGCTGCTGATCGAGCACGACATGAGCCTGGTGATGAATGTCTCCGAGCGCATCAGCGTGCTCGACCACGGCACTCTGATCACCGAGGGCGACCCCCATTCGGTGCAGAACGATCCCAAGGTGATCGAGGCCTATCTCGGCCAGGACGACGAGGAGCTGGCACTGTGATGCAGACCATCAACCGGACCGACGCGCCGGCAACCGGGACGCGACCGGGCAAGGTGCGTCTCGGCATCCGCGATGTCGAAGCCTTCTACGGCCAGATCCAGGCGCTGCGGGGTGTCTCGCTGGACGTCCACGAGGGGGAGATCGTGACCCTGCTGGGCAGCAACGGGGCCGGCAAGTCGACCACGCTCAAGACCATTTCCGGGCTGGTCCGGGCGCAGCGGGGCGAGGTCCAGCTCGAGGGTGAGTCGATCGCCAGGCTGGCCGCTCACGAGATCGCCCGGCGCGGCGTGGTTCACGTGCCCGAGGGAAGACGCATCCTGCGCGGGCTGACGGTCAAGGAGAACCTGGAGCTGGGCGCGTTCACGGTCAAGGACAACGCGCTGCGCCGGCAACGACTCGACGAAGTCTACGGGCTCTTCCCGATCCTGCACGAGCGCCGCCATCAGGATGGTTCGCTGCTCTCCGGCGGCCAGCAGCAGATGCTGGCGATGGGGCGCGCCTTGATGCACGGCCCCAGCGTGATGCTGCTCGACGAGCCCTCGATGGGGCTGGCGCCCAAGCTGGTGACCGACATCATGCGCATCATCAAGCGGCTCAACGAGGCTGGCACCACGATTCTGCTGGTCGAACAGAACGCGCGCCTGGCGTTGCGCCTGGCGCATTACGCCTACGTGATCGAGAACGGTGAGATTCGGATGCAGGGCGCGGCTGCCGAGCTTCGCCAGGACGAGTCGATCGTGAAGGCTTATCTGGGCGTTGGCGAGTAGCAGGTTCGGGAGTATCGAATGCAGACAAGTCGTGTGATTCACAGCGTCAGCTGTCACGCCGAAGGCGAAGTGGGGGACGTCATCGTTGGCGGGGTGACGCCGCCGCCCGGCGACACGCTGTGGGCGCAGTCGCGCTGGATCGCTCGCGACCGGACCCTGCGCGACTTCATGCTCAACGAGCCGCGTGGCGGCGTCTTCCGCCACGTCAACCTGCTGGTACCGGCCAAGGATCCCCGCGCGCAGATGGGCTGGATCATCATGGAGCCGGAAGACACGCCGCCGATGTCCGGTTCCAACAGCCTGTGCGTGGCGACCGTACTGCTCGAGACCGGCATCCTTCCCATGCAGGAGCCGGAAACCCATCTCGTGCTCGAGGCCCCCGGTGGCGTGATAGAAGTCGTGGCGCGCTGCGAAAGTGGCCGCGTCCTCGACGTCACCGTGCGCAACCTGCCGGCCTTCGTCGACCAGCGGGACTTGCAACTGGAGGTCCCGGGGCTGGGCACGCTGCGCGTCGATACGGCTTTCGGCGGCGACAGCTTCGTGATCGTCGACGCCGAGGATCTCGGCTTCCGGCTGGTGCCGGACGAGGCGCGGGAGTTGGTCGAAGCCGGCATCCGCATCACCAATGCGGTCAACGACCAGTTCGGATTCCACCATCCCGCCAATCCCGACTGGCGGCACGTCTCGTTCTGCCAGATCGCCGCACCGCTGACGCGGGAGGGCGACGCCTGGCTCGGACGCAATACGGTGGCGATCCAACCCGGCAAGCTCGACCGTTCGCCCACCGGCACCGGCTGTTCGGCGCGCATGGCGTTGCTGCACGCCCAGGGCAAACTCGGATTGAACGAGACCTTCATCGGCGAATCGATCATCGATTCACGGTTTGTCTGCCGACTCGACGGGACCACGCGCGTCGGCGACGTGGCAGCGGTAACGCCGCTGATCCGCGGGCGCGCTTTCATCACCGGCACCCACCAGCACACCCTCGATCCGCAGGATCCGTGGCCTGGCGGCTACCGGCTTGCCGACACCTGGCCACGAATCGGCGGGATGTGAGACGCCGGACCGCCGGTCACGATCAGGGGGTGGCGGGTTCGGGCTGTCGGTCGGGCTTGATATGCGGCCGCTCGGCCATGATGCGACCCAGCCGTTCCAGTGCCAGTTCGAGACGCTCCACCAGCCCCTCCAGTAGCACGCGGCGATCGGCGGGAACGTCGCCATGCTCGGCAATGGCTTCGTTCAGGCGCTTGCCCGCCTCGCGAATGCCTTGCGGCTGGCGGCCATTGGCGCTCTCCTCGAAGCCGCTGGCCAGCGCCCGCAGCAACTGGCGGTGGGCACGCCGGATCACCGGATGCCGGGCGTCGTCGAGTCGATCCCGCAGGCGCAGCGTCGCCGTCCCCAGGTCCAGGCCGGTCAAGCCGAGGATGAACAGGTGGCGCTGGTCTTCGGGCAACATGTCGTCGTGCTGCGCCAACTGCAGTATGCGATCGGCCATGTGGCCGCTGAAGCGGGTCTCGGCATCGCGGATCGAACGTCGCCTCAACTGGTGGATATCTCTGGAGATGGCGTTGATCAGGCGGCGCCGGCGCAGCCGCGTACCCAGCCCGGGCAGCAGCCGGAAACCCATCACCACGCAGGTCAGGCCGATGATGACGGCGACAGCGCGATTGGCGAAGCTGTCGAAGGAGAAGTCCATGTTGTTGCCGGGCATGGTCAGCAGGATGTTGAAAATCGTGAAGGCCAGGCAGTAGCCCATCGTCGCCGGATTGGTCGCGCCCAGCAGACCCAGGAACAGCGGCGTGCCGAACAGTATCGCCAGCATCGGAAAACCGTTGGCCTGCGACAGCAGCACGTGGCCGAACAGGAACGCGCTGGGGATGGCGGCAAGCATGCCCTTGTAGAACATCATGGTGATCGCGACCGGATTGTCGCGGCTGGCGAAGAACGACGAGAACAGCGTGCCCAGCAGCATGGCGACCATGGCGCTGTTCCAGGCGGTGAGAATCCAGAAGGTGGCCAGCGCGCCGAACACCAGGCCGGAGCGCAGCGCGTTGATACCGGCGGCGAGATGATCGCGATGCCAGGCCAGAGAGGTCGAGCGCAGCTTGTGGGTGCCGGGCGAGGCAATCGCCTCGCGGGCATCCAGCATCACCATGGCGTGGCCGATCGATTCCCGCATCCCCAGCCGGGCGCGACGGTCCAGCGGTGCCATGTCCTCTTCATCGCTTTCGTGCACGAGGTGGCGAAGCTCCTGGAGCTCCTGCCGCGCCTTGGGCACGCCCTTGACGTGCTCCGCCTCGCGGAAACCCTGAGCGACCTGCCGTGCGATCTCGACGCTGCGGGGGGCCAGCTTGTCGGCGTGATCGTGCAGCATCTGGTGCAGCGCCTGGAGATTGGCCAGGAAGCGCAGCGTTCGTCGGGTCAGCACGTGGGTGGCGCGGATTCGGCCCGGCCCCTCCGGCCCTTCGAAGCGTGCCGCCTGGCTGTCCGTCTCCAGCACCGTCAACGGGCCGAGGCTGCCTCGCAACGCCTTCTGCATGGCGGGGATGTCGTCGCTCGCCTCCAGGCGCAGGGCGGCATTCTCGAACGCTTCGTTGATGACGGTGTCGGCCTGCGACGAGAGATGCTTGCCGACCCGGGACGGCCACAGCAGCGAACTGACCAGGGTGGCGCAGATGGCGCCCAGGCCCAGCTCCGAAAGCCGCGCCACCGCGATGTCGAAGATGCCGCCGGGCGTGCTGCCGCTGGAGATCACCACGATCAGCATGGCGGTGACGGCCGCCATCAGGCAGCCGTAGGTATAGTTGTTGCGCCACAGCGAGCCGACGTAGGTGCACAGCATGATCCATAGCGTCAGGGAGATCAGCGCCGGGATTCTGGCCTGGGCGAAAAGCGCCATGATGGCGATGCCCGCCACGGCGCCGATGAAGGTACCGCTGATCTGGCAGATGCCTTTCTCGATCACCATGCCGCTCATCGGCCGAATCTGCAGAAAGGCGGCCGAAATCAGCGCCCAGTAGGGGCGGTCGAGATTGAACCAGAGTGCCAGGTAGAGCGCGATCATCATCGCCACGGTCGTCTTGATGGCGAACTTGACCGCCGTGGCGTCGGGCATCAGGTAAGTCTTGACGAGCGGCGGCATGGTGCTCACTGCGGCGCTTCGGCGGCGTTCTCTGCCGGAATCTCACCGGGCGACTGCGCCTGCTCCGTCGGTCGCCGATCGGCCGGCCGGGTGGTCGGCGTGGCGGTGCTGGCGGGTTCCCTGGCGTGCTCGGCCGGATGATCGTCGTCCGCATGCTGAACTCTGACCGTCGCGGTCATCCCGGCGCTGAGCAGCGTCTCGTCCGGGATATCGTCCAGAGTGACACGAACCGGAATGCGCTGCGCCAGTCGTACCCAGTTGAAGGTCGGCTGGACCTGCGGCAACAGCTGATTGTTGAGCGTGGTGTTGGTGTCGGCGATCCCGCGGCCGATCCCGGCGACATGGCCACGCAGGTGGGTGTCGCCGTTCATCAGAATCACCTCCGCCGGGTCGCCGACGTCGATGGAGGACATCTTGGTCTCCTCGAAATAGCCCATGACGTAGTAGGAGTCAGACTGCACCAGCGCCATCACCGGGGTACCGCGAGTCACGTAGTTGCCGGCGGCCAGCTGCAGATTGAGCACATGACCGCTGATCGGTGCCACGACGCGGGTGCGCTCCAGATCGAGCTTGGCGCTGGCGAGATCGGCCTGGGCCTGCTTGAGATTGGCGGCGGCGACGCGACTGTTGATCTGGGCGATCTGACGATCCTCCGCGCTGATCGAGCGGCTGCTCAGCTGATTGCGACGCTGGGCTTCCGTCTGGCGCAGCTGGAGGGTGGCCTCGCGGTTCTCCACCGTGGCCTGGGCCTGATCCAGGGCCGCCTGATAGCGCGCGGGATCGATTTCGAACAGCGTATCGCCCTGGGCGACGAAGCCGGTGTCGTTGACGTTCAGCGTGCGGACCCAACCGGAAACGTCCGGGGCGATGGTGACGACCTCCGCGCGCACGCGGGCATCACGCGTCCACGGCGTGAAGAGGTAGTAGTTCCATAGCCAGATGCCGGCGGCCACGGCGATCGCGACGACGACGAGGGTCATGAGGATACGTAGCGAATTGCGCATCAAGTACTCTCGAGCAGGACGGAAAACAGAAAAGTGATACCGGCAGTGAACAGCACGAACAGCGAGACGTCGAACCAGGCTTCGTACCACAGCGCACGCTGCCCGACCACCCAGTGCAGCAACGAGCGCAGGATGATGGTCGCGACGAAGCCGAGCAGGGCATAGAGCAGCAAGGGGCTGATGAAGATTCCGCCAACGGCGATTTCCTGTATACCCATAGGTTCCCTGTGGCGATGGTGTGGCGAGCGGTTAATGTTAGCACGCTATTTAAGTCGTTGTCAGAACGTGCATCCCGAGCGTGACGTCCGTCGAACAAGCCTGGGCCTGTTCATACTATACGCTGTGAGCCGGCCTCGCCGCTCGCGGCGTCGTTGCACGGTGATGGTGGCTCAAATCTCGTCGAGCGCCGGGGGAGCCAGCTCGACGGGAGGCAGATGGCAACACCGATTGCGACCTTCCGCCTTGGCCCGGTAGAGCGCGCGATCGGCTCGCATCATCAGGCTCTTGAGACTATCGCTTTCGTGGCGCTGGGTGAGGCCGATACTCAGCGTCATCGACAGCGTTATGTGGTCATCCACCATCAACTCGGCTTCGGCGACGGCGGCGCGCAAGCGTTCGGCCATCAGAGCGGCGGCTTCGAGGGATACGCCCGAGAGCACGACGGCGAACTCCTCGCCACCGATGCGACCGAGCAGGGCGTCGTCCTGCATCAGCGCTTCGAGCTGGTGGGCCAGCGCCCGTAGCGCCTGATCCCCTATCGGATGGCCATATTCGTCATTGATCCGCTTGAAGTGGTCAATATCGATCAACAGTACGCTCAGCGGGGCGCGCCGGTCCCGACGCAGTTGCTTGACTGCCGCTCTCAACAGAGCTCGACGGTTGTAGAGGCCGGTCAGAGCGTCGGTGGAGGCCAGCTGCTGTAGCTCGTGCTCCATCGCCTTGCGCCGGGTGATGTCGAGACTCCAGATCAGCCACGCGGATTGGGCATGAATGCGCAACGGCCTTGCGCTCAGCAGGGCCCAGTAAGGCGAGCTCGGGCAGAGCCGCGCCTCCATCTGATGAACGGTCTCCCCGCGGCTCAGTCGCGCCACGAGCTGTCGATAGTCGTCGCCATTGTCGAACAGCGCCTCGAGGTGGAAGTCCTCGGCACGCCGGGTGCCCGTCTGGGTCAGCAGGTCGTCGCTCACGTAGAACACTCGTCGCTGGTCGGCGCTGATCAGGGTGACGTCGCTCGGCGTCGAGTCGAGAATCGTACGCAGTAGCGCCTCGCGCTCGTGCAACAGGCGTGTGCGACTCTGAACGCGACGCTCGAGCGAGCTGTTGAGCGCCTGCAGCTCTCCGGCAAGGCGTCTTGAGCGCCGCTGTGAGCTCAGGATGCGTAGCGCGAGGATGAGGCAGCCACAGGCCAGCAGCACCAGCGTGACGGTGAGCCAGTGAAACGTTTGCTGCAGCGCTTGGCGCTCCCTGTCGAGCTGCGCCGCGACGGCGATATTGGAGACGACGATCAGGTCGTGCGCCGGACGCAATTGCGCCGGCAGCTCGGCCAGCATGTCGGCGGCCACGCGCCTGGCGCCGGCCTGGTCCTGCCAGTTCAACCGCTCCATCCAGCCCGCGCTGAGCGCGTCGAGACGCTCGATCGTCTCGTGCACTTCGGGCCTGGGTTGCGGCAGATAGTCGAAGACAGGGGTGTGGCGGAAAGGATCGAGAGTGTTGCGCATGACGCCCAGGCGCAGGATCAGCGAGGTGGCGCCGGCCCGGCCGTCATCGACGGCGCGGGCGGTGTCGAGCAGACGCTGTAGCTCCGAGCGCAACTGGTAGCTCTGCCACACTTCGGTGTGCAGGCCGGGGGAGGCGTAGTCATCGCCTTTCTCCGAGATCAGCCTGAGCCCCGCAAGCGCGGCGACGATCATGGCGGCGGCGAGCGCGATCAGCAGCATGACCGGCCAGCGCCGGCTCTTGCCGGCCCCGGCGACGTCTGGTCCGGTCACTGTAGCTGCAGTTCGCTCAGTTGCCATACGGTGCGGCTGTAGTAGGTGCGCTCGTGGAGTTCGGGGTAGTCGGTATAGGGATACATGACGACCAGCGGCCCGTAACGGTCGACGGCGAGATAGTGGCCGTTTCGGCGGTAGGCGACGATGGGGTCGTAGTGCTCCAGGTCCGAACGGGGAATGATGTCGCTGTAGTCGTCGAGGCCCACGGCGAGCATCCTGTCGGGGGCGGCGATCGACAGGCTTTCCAGCAGGGCGTTCAACGACACCCCCGACCAGCGAGCCTCGGGATCGCTGGTGTCCGGGATCGAGCCAGTGACCTCGCGGCTGGGCAACGCTTCCAGGCTGGATAGCGTGAACGACGCCAGCGCCCGGCCGTGGGAATCGACGATCTTCAGCAGTGGCATGTCCGCGGGGTAGGGCGGCTCCTCCGCCCTTACTGGCAGTGACGACAACGCGATCAGTACTCCGAGGATGAGTGGTCGCAACATGATGGCTATTCCCGGGCTTTCTTGTGTTATCGGCGGGGCGACGGTTTTCTGGATCGTTGTCCTGGCGCCTCCGGCACCCTGTGTCAGGCGTTGGCGTCGGCTACCAGGATGCGGGAGAACTTGACGATCTCGTCGCGGCGATCGTCCCACCCCAGATGATGCCAGAAACGGTGGGCATCGCGGTTGTCCGCCAGGGTGTCGAGATGCACTTTCTCGATTCCCGCTGCCAGCAGTGCCGCCAGGCAGCGATCGACCATCGCTCGTGCCACTCCCAGATGACGATAGTCCGGGTCGACCATGACATGCTGCAGGTAGCCGCGGCGGCCGTCGTGTCCCGCCATGGCACAGCCCACGATGCCGCTTCCGACGGCAGGCCGCGCGACGAAGCTCAGCCCGGGATTTCGCGCGAGATAGCGCTGCGTTGCCGCGTAACCATCGGCATTTCTGAGCACCACGCCCGGGGTGCGCGACATCATCGCGGCGAAGTCAGCGTGATCGTCGATGGTCATGGGCAGGATGTCGGGCATCGGAATGGAGTTCATGGGGCGGGGCTCGATCTGCGGTGGCGACTGAAGTGAATGTTGATGACGGCCAGCCCGGCGACGACCATGGCGCCGCCGGCGACCTTGTTGATACCCAGCGGGTCGTCGAGCAGCCATACGCCGAGAATGACGGCGAAGACCGGCATCAGCAGCGTGCCCGGCCCGAACCCGGAGAAGAGCGTCAGCAGGGAGACGGAGAAGGCTGCGGTCCCGACGGCGATGGCCGCGATGGGATCGTCCATTCCGTCCCCGCGCTTCTAGCCGGGCATGCGGTCGAACGTG